>JBFJZP010000001.1:0-27405 GCA_041622095.1 Burkholderiaceae bacterium
CCGGGCAAGCAGGCCGACCTGGTATTGATCGACGCGCGCCAGCCGAACATGCAGCCGGTGCACGACCCGGTCAACACGGTGTTGATGCAGACCAGCCTGGCCAACATCGACTCGGTGATGGTTGCAGGCCGCTGGCGCAAGCGCAACGGCCGGCTGCTCGATGAAAACGGGCAGGCACTGGACCCCGAGGCCTGGCTTGCGCCGTTGCGCGCATCCGGGCAGCGGCTGGCGGCGGCCGCCGGCTTGTCGGCGCCGCGGTCTGCGGCGGCATGAACATGCCAAACCTGAATATCCCAAGGAGCAGATATGGACCCAAGCACCCCCAAGACACAACCCGCATGCGAGCGGAGCGACCGGCGGCCGCGCTTGGCCGGTCCGGCGCCTGCCTGATCCGCATGCTCAAGCACATCGTCATGTGGAACCTGCGCGGGGACTCGCCCGAGGACAAGGCCCGCGCGGCACGTTTCGTCAAGCAGAAGTTCGAGGGTTTGCGCGGGCGCATCCCCGGCATGCTGCACCTGGAGGTTGGCGTCGACGCGAGCCAGGTCGACTATGCCTGTGACGTCGTGCTCTACAGCGAATTCGACAGCCAGCAGGCGCTCGACGACTATGCCACCCACCCCGAGCACCTGCGAGTGCGCAACGAACTGGGTGATCTGCGCATCACCCGCCACCAGGTCGATTACCAGGCAGCGTGACTGCCGATTCCACTGCAACCCTTTGAAAGGACTCTCATGAAAAATCTCGATATCGTCGGACTGTGCGGCAGCTTGCGCGCCGGATCCCTGAACCGTATGGCCATGAACCTGGCCGGTGAACTCATGCCCGAAGGCATGCGCCTGGAGCAGGCCGAGATACGCGACGTGCCGTTCTTTGACGGCGATCTGCTCGCCAAGGGGCTTCCGGCCCCGGTCGCGGCGCTGCGCGAGCGCATCCGCAAGGCCGACGGCGTGCTGATCGTGACCCCCGAATACAACTTCTCGATCCCCGGCGTGCTGAAGAACACGCTCGACTGGATCAGCCGTGGCGAAGACCAGCCGCTGGCCTACAAGCCGGTCGCGATCATCTCGGCTGCGCCGGGACCCGTCGGTGGCGCCCGGGTGCAATACGACGTTCGGCGCGTGATGCTGTTCATGAATGCGCAGGTGCTGGCCAAGCCGGAGGTCTTCATCGCCGGCGCCGTCGGCAAGTTCAATAGCGAGGGCCAATGCACTGACGAGACCACGCGCAAGTTCGTGGGCGACCAGATGCGGGCATTCCAGCGCTGGATCGGCGCCGTCGAGCGCATGGAGCTGGCGGCCTGACCGGCCCGGTGCCCGCATGTCTGCAGGCACCGCTGCCACGAAAGCCCGCTTGTCCGGAAAACCCGTGCAACGTGCATGGGCCGGCTTGCTCCGTTGGCGGGGCCGCAGCTGGAAAAGTCTTTTCCTCCACCGCGTCTTGATCCCGTGACGCACCGTTGTTCCAATCGTGCCATGACCCCTTTCGTTCACCAAGCCAATCCGTCGCGCGTGATCTTCGGCGCGGGATCACTTACGCAGTTGCCAGACGAGCTGCAGCGCCTGGGCGCGCGCCGCGCCCTGGTGCTGTCGACGCCCGAGCAGCGGGCCAGCGCCGAGCGCGTCGCCGCGTTGCTCGGCGATTGCGCCGCCGGCATCTTTGCCGAGGCCGTGATGCATGTGCCGATGGAAACGGCGCGCCAGGCCCGGGATGTCGCGCGCAGGCTGGGCGCGGACTGCGCGGTGGCGATCGGCGGCGGGTCCACCATCGGCCTGGGCAAGGCGATCGCACTCGACAGCAGCCTGCCCATCATCGCCATACCCACGACCTATGCGGGCAGCGAGATGACACCGATTTACGGGCTGACAGAGGACGGGCTGAAGAAGACCGGCCGCGATCCGCGGGTATTGCCGCGCACGGTGATCTACGATCCCGAGCTATCGGTCACGTTGCCGATGGCGATGACGGTGACCAGTATCTTCAATGCCATCGCGCATGCGGCCGAAGGTCTGTATGCCCACGACGGGAATCCGATCGTCGCGTTGATGGCGGAAGAGGGTATTCGCGCCAGCGCGGCCGCCTTGGTGTCGCTGCAGGTCGACCCGGCCGATTTGGAGGCGCGCGGCGATGCGCTGTATGGCGCCTGGTTGTCCGGCAGCGTGCTGGGGCAGGTATCCATGGGCCTGCACCACAAGCTTTGCCACACGCTGGGCGGCTCGTTCAACTTGTCGCATGCCGATGTGCACACCGTCGTGCTGCCCCACGCGCTGGCCTACAACGCGGCGCATGCGCCGCAGGCGATGGCGCGGATCGCGCGCGCGCTGGGCGTTTCCGATGTTGCCCGCGGGATTCACGAACTGGCGCAACGCAGCGGCGCGCCGGTCGCATTGAAGGCGATCGGCATGCCGGCCGATGGCCTTGACCGGGCGGCCGACCTCGCGGTGCAGAACCAATATCCGAATCCGCGTCCGCTCGAACGCGCAGCGCTACGCGCGCTGCTGCAACACGCGTTTGACGGAACACCGCCCATCACCTGAAACGGGGATCTCCATGACTGCCTGCATCATCACCTGTGCCATCACCGGATCGCTTCCGCGCAAGGACGACAACCCCGCCGTTCCCATTACCCCGGCCGAACAGATTGAGTCCACGCACCAGGCGTTCGAGGCCGGAGCGACCCTGGTCCACCTGCATGTGCGCAACGACGACGGAACCACGACCTCATCGCCCGAGCGCTTCGCGCAGGTGCTCGCAGGCATCCGCAAACACTGCCCGGGCATGATCGTGCAGTTCTCCACTGGAGGCCGATCGGGTGCCGGCCGGGAGCGTGGCGCGCATCTCGCGCTCGCACCCGACATGGCTTCGCTGGCAACCGGCTCGGTCAACTTCCCCACGCGCGTCTACGACAACGCGCCCGAACTGGTGGACTGGCTGGCCGGCGAGATGCTGGAGCGCGGCATCAAGCCGGAGATCGAGGCATTTGACCTGTCGATGATTTTCCAGGCCACCCGGATGCAGGCGCTCGGGCGCATCGCTGGGGCGCTGCATGTGCAGTTCGTGATGGGCATCCGCAATGCCATGCCGGCCGATCGGCGGGTGTTCGAGTTTTACGTCGAGACGCTCAAGCGCCTGAGCCCGAGCGCGACCTTCACCGGCGCCGGCATCGGCCGCGACGCGCTGACCGTCGCGCGCTGGAGCATGGAACTCGGCGGCCATGTGCGCACCGGCATGGAAGACAACGTACGCCTGGACCACCATACGCTGGCCCCGTCGAATGCCGCGCTGGTCGAGCAGGTGGCGCAATCGCTACCGGAGTTCGGACGTCACGTGGCAACGGTGGCCGAGGCGCGTGCCATCCTGGGATTGCCCGCTTGACCCGATGCAAGCGGACGGGTCGCATCCGTATGGCGACTGGATTCGCGGTGCCGAAGCAGCGCGCTAGGCGTTTTCCAGTTCGTCGATGCGTTGCATCAGCGGCTCCATGGCCATGCGCGGGGGCATGCCCTGGCGCAGCATTTCCATCAGCAGGACGGCTTGTGGCAGGAAAGGCTTGACCGCGCCGGAGGCGGACAAGGTCGCTCCGAAGCGCTGGAACGCCGCGCGTTCGGTCTTCAAGCGATCGAGTTCCCGCATGCGCTCCCAATCGAGCTGAAGACGCTTGGCGGTCATGTCCGTAAAGAAATCGACTTGCGGGCTGGGGGCAAGATCGTCCTTGTGGCGGAACCGTACCAGCAGTGCACCGAACATCAGAAGATCCGAATCGATCCGCCGACCCGGCGTCGGAGCCACTGGCGGGTAGGCGTCGGGCTTGTCTTCTTGCAGCTTCGCAGGCAAGAAGATGCGAAGCGTCGCCCCGCCCGACACCTTCGGGGGTTGCCGCAACGCGGTGGTGTCCGCGCGGTCTTCGAAGACCTTGGTGGCCGGCCCGCCGATGCCGGGTACTTCCGTATCGCCTGCCTGCAGCGCGACCAGTTCGAACGGCTCCCGATACAGGGGCTGGAAGGCGTAATACGGATTGGTCCGGAACGCCTCGGCATAGGCGAGGCAGGCAATGTCCGGCCGGCCGGCCTGCTGGGCTGCCTGGGCGCACTCCTCCACCAGGTACATCTCGGTGCCATAGTCGGGCAGGCAGAACTGCAGCATGCCGGCGCCCACCAGGCCCAGCGCGTCGATCTGCTCGTCCACGAACAACTGGTACGGGGCTTGTCGGCGATCGAGGAACGTGGCCACATGCCGCTGATCCGGCGTTGCGTCGATCGCTCCGCCGGCCCTGTCCGCGATCGCCGCATCGACCAGCAGCGCACGTGTGGCCAGCACCCGGACCGCCTTGGCCGGGCATTTCGCCAGCAATCCGTTGACGGCATCGACCAGCGCGGTCGGCTTCCAGACCGTGTCGCCAGAGAGCGCGAGCCACAACCCCGATGGACCCAGCGCCCCGACCATCGGTCCTGGTGCTTTCAATACGCCGGACGGCGCGTCGGTCGCGCCGACGATCAGCGTCTTGGCAGGGTGTGTGTCTGCGGCCATGGCATCAAGCTCCTTTGCGTGCGCGCAAGGTCTCGGCCCGGGTGATGGGCGCCGTGACATCGAAGCTGACCGGTGCGCTTGCCCATGCCGTTCCTGCGCGAATGTTCTGCGCCGTGCAGTCCAGTTTGAAGACATAGCGGTAGCCGTCGTCGCATGTCAGGCGCAGCCGGAAGCCGTCGGCGTCTTCGGGTTGCAACACGAACTGCGTATCGACGCCGGCGAGCAGGTCGTATGTTCCGTCGTGTTTGCCAGCTACGCTGCAGCTCAGTTCGACGTTCGGGATCGGCTCGCCGGCACGCGGCAACTGCACCTCGGCGATCTCCGCGCGTTCGGTCATCGTCAGGGTGAGGCCACGCAGCTTCAGCGTGCCGCGGGTGAAGTTGTGTACGGTGAAGACAATCTCCGCGGCATCGGAAAAAGGCGGAACCCGAATCGACGTGGTCGCCAGATGCACCATCAATTCTTCCGGCGGCTGGACCTGCACCGGCGCCACGTCTGTCAGCGCGTCGATCCGGCTGCGGATATGGGCGATGTCGTCGGCGGAGCGTGCGGCGGTGTCGGTCAGTGTGGCGAGATTTCGGTGGGCGGCCATTTGCGCGTCGTGCAGCGCATCGAGCTTGTCCGCGACCGAGACCAGTTCGGTGCGCAGCGCATCGCGCAGTGCCGTCGTGATGCGCGCGGTCTCGGCAGCTTGCTGGGCTGCTGCCGCCGCTTGCGCCTTTTCCGCGTCGGCGCGTTTCCAGACCCGGTCCAGCACACCTTCGACAACGGCTTCGGCCAGCCGTCCTCCGAAGATGCCCGCCAGGGTCGCAGCACCGAGCCGGAAGAACTTCCGATAGTCGCCGGCGACGACATCCTTGGCCATCGCGGCAACAGTGTGTTCCGGAATAGCAGCAACAGACAAACCGGCGACTCCTCCTTCTCTGCTGGTGTGTCGGGCTCGCTATCGTACGGGACCCGCTGGCGCCGACAACCCCAAGAAGATTTCAACACAGTTTCCCGCTTCTGTCGTCCGGACGGGCGCGCTGCGCGGCATGCCTTTGTTCCTGCAGGTCTCTTTGACGAGGCGCGTGTGATCGTCACATACTTGCCGGGAGCGTGCAGGCGATCTTGGCGCCAGGCCGAACCGCATTTTCCAAGTCGTCGGTATGAAAAACACCCGGAATGCGGGATGCCTCAAGAGCTCAGGACCTCAAGTCACGCATAAAGTCATGCTTGCTTTGCATAACATTTCGCGTTTCCGGGTGGCCTCGCGCGGATCGGGTTCATAGAATCTTTAGGAATGTTTAGGAATGGCAGTCGCTGATCCGGCCCCTGCCATTGCCGCATGGCGGCAAGAACCGGTGCCCACCCGCGCTGGAAGGCGGTCTTGGGTTCGGCCGTACATGCCGACCTCTTCCTGTCGAAGCCGATTTCTCAAAGCAGATCCATGCCCGCTGCGGCGGGCGTGTCTGTTTTGAAAAACAGGTTTCAACTTCAGGAGTTTTTCATGAACGCGCGTATTGAACCGGCGGTGGCGCTGCAAGCCCCGGCCTATGTCAAGAACAAGGCCTTGATCGCCTGGGTGGCCGATATGGCCGCCTTGACCAAACCCGACAACGTGGTCTGGTGCGATGGCTCGCAAGAGGAATACGAGCGCATGTGCCAGAAACTGGTCGATGGCGGCACGTTCCGCAAACTCGATCCGGTCAAGCGGCCGAACTCCTACCTGGCCTGGTCCGACCCGAGCGACGTGGCGCGGGTCGAGGACCGCACCTTCATCTGTGCCGATTCCAAGGAGGAGGCCGGCCCGACCAACAACTGGATGGCGCCGCAGGAGATGCGTGCCCTGCTGCAGCACGGCCAGTCCGACGGAACGCCGGCCCTGTTCGACGGCTGCATGCGCGGCCGTACCATGTATGTGGTGCCGTTCTCGATGGGCCCGCTGGGCTCGCATATCTCGCATATCGGCATCGAGTTGTCGGACAGCCCGTATGTCGTCGTGAACATGAAGATCATGACGCGCATGGGCCGTGCGGTGTATGACGTGCTCGGCACCGACGGTGCGTTCGTTCCGTGTGTGCATACCGTCGGCGCGCCGCTGGCGCCGGGACAGGCCGATGTGGCCTGGCCGTGCAACAAGACCAAGTACATCGTGCATTACCCCAAGACCCGGGAGATCTGGTCCTACGGCTCGGGATACGGTGGCAATGCCTTGCTCGGCAAGAAGTGTTTCGCGCTGCGGATTGCATCGAACATGGGACGCGCCGCGGCCCAGGAAGAGGCCGGCGGGCCGGGTTGGCTGGCCGAGCACATGCTGATCCTGGGTGTGACCAACCCGCAAGGCCGCAAATACCATGTGGCGGCGGCATTCCCCAGTGCCTGCGGCAAGACGAACTTCTCGATGATGGTGCCTCCGGCCGCGTTCGATGGCTGGAAGGTTACGACGATTGGCGACGACATCGCCTGGATCAAGCCGCATTCGGACGGGCGCCTGTACGCGATCAACCCGGAGGCCGGTTATTTCGGCGTCGCGCCGGGTACCAGCAAGCACACCAATCCGAACTGCATGGCCAGCCTCAAGCGTGACGTGATCTTCACCAACGTGGCACTGACCGACGACGGCGACGTCTGGTGGGAAGGCATGGAAGAGGACGACGGCAAGTTGCCGGATCACCTGATCGACTGGCAAGGCCGGGACTGGACGCCGCAGATCGCGCTGGACACCGGCACCGGTGGCAGGCGTCGCCCGGCAGCCCATCCGAATGCCCGCTTCACGGTGGCAGCGATCAACAATCCGGCGCTCGATCCGGCCTGGGACGACCCGGCCGGCGTGCCGATCGATGCCTTCATCTTCGGCGGTCGGCGCTCGACCACGGTGCCTTTGGTCACCGAGGCGCGGACCTGGGTCGAGGGCGTCTACATGGCCGCGACCATGGGCTCGGAGACCACCGCAGCGGCAGCCGGCCAGCAAGGTGTGGTGCGGCGCGATCCGTTCGCGATGCTGCCGTTCATGGGCTACAACATGAGCGACTATTTCCAGCATTGGCTGCAGATGGGCGAGAAGCTGAGCGCAGGCGGTGCCAAATTGCCGCGTATCTACACCACCAACTGGTTCCGCAAGGGCGCCGACGGCAAGTTCGTCTGGCCCGGTTACGGTGAGAACATGCGTGTGTTGACCTGGATGATCGACCGCCTCGAAGGCCGCGCGCCGGGCGTCGAGCATGTGTTCGGCGTCAGCCCGGCGTACACCGAGTTCAATTGGGACGGCCTGGCCTTCACGCCGCAGCAGTTTGCGACGGTGACCAGCATCGACACCAACGCCTGGAAGGCCGAACTGAAATTGCACGCCGAGTTGTTCCAGCAACTGGCGTATCACCTGCCGCCGCAACTGCAGGAAACCCGCAGGCGCCTCGAAAGCCGATTGGAAGCCTGAGTCGCCTCACACGAAAAAAATGGCCACCTGACGGTGGCCATTTTTCTGTGTCCTTGGTGGACGGACGATCCGTCTGCGGATCGGTCACTCAGGCGTTGGAATACCGCTGGTGCGTCGGCAGGCCGGGTACCGGCGTGCTGCGCAAATCCCCGGGGCGACGGGCCGGCGCCGAGCCAGCCATGGCGGCCGGCTTGGACATGGACAGCGTTGCATCGACCAGGGTCGTACGCGCGATCAGGCGCTGGATGTCGTTGCGGATTTGTGCATCCGCAGCCGGCAGTTCACGCGCCAGGGCGTCGGACAGGTGCTGGTGGCGGCGTTTGCGCCAGGCGGTGGCAATGTTGTCGGCCAGGCGCGACAGGAGATAAAAGGCTTGCATGGAATTCCTCGTCAGTTAGTGTGGTGCGCCGCGGCATCCGGCCGGATGCCGGTGTGCCGGCGCGGGAGCGCAATGGTGCGGCTCAGGCGAACGGCCAGTGCGGAGGTGCTTCGCCCCGCTCCAGCGCGGACTGGTCGGCGCGCATCTTCGCCAGTTGCAGTTCGGCCATCAGGCGCGGATCGGCACAGGCTGCCGACCAGGTGCGCTCGTCTTGTGCCGACACGCGGTGTGCCGCAAGGCGCGCGGCGATATCGGCACGTATGCGGGTCGGCCAGGAGCGGATGACGTCCGAGAAAATCGCCAGCAAGGCGAATACGATCGCCCACATGGTGATCCAGGCCAGCAGCAGATGGCCGTCGGCCCAGGCACTGACGATCTGATCGGCCACCACGATCGCGGCGGCGACACCGCCGGCAACCAAGGCGCCGGCCAGGCCTTTGGCGCCGCGGATCCGGGCGCCAATGGTTTGTACGTTGGACAAGCCGTCGGTCATCCGGGTCAATCCGCCGTGTTCACGCGGGAAATCAGGGGAGACGAAACTGGTCATGGTGAATATTCCTTCTTCAATGCAGGACAAGCCCTGCACACCGCTATATTAGGGTTAACACTAGTGTGATTCAACTTTATATTTGTGATACAAGTCATTCATCCTGATGATGATCAATCCGTTGTGACGCCCCATTCCCCCGTCAATTTCCGAACCTTGGACCTGAATCTGCTGCGGGTCTTCGATGCGGTGATGGCCGAACGCAGCCTGACACGGGCCGCGCGCAGCCTGTCGTTGACGCAGCCCGCGGTCAGCAATGCGCTGAGCCGCCTGCGGCTGGCGCTGGGTGATGAACTGGTGCGGCGCAGCGGGCAGGGCGTATCACCGACACCCCGCGCCACCAGCTTGTGGCCTGCCGTGCGCGACGCGTTGCGCCAGTTGCAGCATTCACTGGCTCCCGACAGCTTCGTGCCGGCCGAGGCGGACAACACCTTCGTGCTGGCCATGGCCGATGCCACCGCGGTCGAACTGGTGCCGCGCCTGATGGCCATCGCCGCGTCGGAGGCCCCCGGCGTATCGCTGCGCGTGGTGCCACTGAGCACACGCGACCCGCGCAAGTTGCTCGACGAGGAAGCGGTCGATCTGGCGATCGGTCACTTTCCGGCAGTGAAAGCCGACCTCGGGGCGCAGGCCCAGGTCGGCAAAGCCGTTTCGTTCGCGCATCGCAGGCTGTATGACAGCGAATATGTTTGCGTCATGCGCGCCGGCCATCCCCTGGCCAGTGGCCCGATGACGCTGAACCGCTTTTGCGCTGCACGCCACCTGCTGGTGAGCTTCAGTGGCGAGCCTTTCGGTTTCATCGACGAAGCGCTGGTGGCCCGTGGCCGCAAGCGCCAGATCGTACTGACCCTGAACCAGTTTTTCACAGCCGCCCGTGTCGTGACGGACACCGACCTGCTGACCGTCTTGCCGCGCCATTTCCTGGCCTCGGCCGGCTTGCTGCATGTGCTCGAGGCACGTCCTTTGCCGCTGGACGTGCCGCCTATTCATATCGATGCGGTCTGGCATGTGCGCCAGGACACCGACAGCGCTCACCGCTGGTTGCGCGATGTGGTCCAGCGTTCGGTGTCGGAATCTGCGGACAAGGCGGCTGCATGAAGATCCAGTTGCTGTCCGACCTGCATCTGGAGAGCCATCCGCATTTCGTCCCCCAGCCGGCTCCGGGCGCCGACCTGCTGGTACTGGCCGGGGACATCGGCTCGTACCAGAAGGGTTCGCTGCTGACCGATCCGGATTTCGGACTGGCGCGCTTTTCGCCGCTGTTTGGCTGGCCGACGCCGGTGCTGTTCCTGCCGGGCAACCATGAGTACGATGGCCTGGATTTCGACGAGACCCATGCGCGTCTACGCGCCACATGCGATCGCCTGGGCATGATCTGGCTCGAGCGCCAGGTGTTGCAGATCGCCGGTGTGCGTTTTGTCGGCACGACCTTGTGGACCGATTTCGACGCGTTTGCGCCGGCAGCCGACGATCCGGGCGCGACGCTGACCAGCTTGCTGCGCGGTCGCGACAAGGCGTTTCGCGCCGCCAATTACTACCTGCGCAAGAACTCCAGCCTGCGCGCCGGCGAGCCGATGCTGGCGCAGCAGTTGCGCGAGCAGGGGCTGGCATGCCAGCAATGGCTGCGTGATGCATTGGCGCAGGACTTCGACGGACCGACCGTGGTGGTAACGCATTTCGCACCCAGCCTGCGCAGCGCCGATCCGCGTTATGGATTGACGCCGGGCACCGCGGGCTTTTGCAACAATCTCGATGACCTGCTGGCGCGGGCCGACTTGTGGCTGCATGGGCACCTGCATGCACCCAGTGACTATGTGCACCGGGGTTGCAGGGTGGTGGCCAATCCGCTGGGTTATGCTGGCAAGGACGAACAGGCTGCGTTCCTGCCGCGCAGTGTCATCCTGCTTGAAAGCCACCGGGGCTTGGCGCAAGAATTTGACATGCATCATGCGGGACAGCCACTTGCCCACTAGACTTGAAGCTCTGGCGCGCATGTGTGGTGCAGCGCTTTTTCAACCACAACCCGATGGGGACACAACGATATGAAGATCCTGCTCGCAGTCGATGGCAGCCCGTACACCAAGAAGATGCTCGCCTATCTGGTCACCCATGCGGAGACCTTCGGTGGAGACAACACCTACACCTTGTTCACGGTGCAGCCGGCGGTACCGCCGCGCGCCCGCGCCGCCTTGGGCAAGGCGGTTGTCGATCAATATCAGCTCGACGAAGCCGAACGCATCCTGGCGCCGGTTGCCAAGTTCCTGCAACGCCATGGCATCGAAGCCAAGTCGTCCTGGAAGGTCGGGCATGCTGGAGAGTTGATCGCCAAGTTCGCGGATTCCGGCAAGTTCGACCTGCTGGTCATGGGTTCACACGGCCATGGCGCGCTGGGCAATCTGGTCATGGGTTCGGTCGCCACCAAGGTGCTGGCCCATTGCCAGGTGCCGGCGCTGCTGGTGCGCTGACGCGCCCGGCCCGGGCGCCAGTGGCTGCGTCAATCGAGTAGTCGGTCCGGGCAGGAATGGCCGGGCAGCCAGGTCCGTCCCGGGGCACGCGGCCCGGCGCATCAGGCGGCAGCCGGCTCGGTTTCAGTGGGCTCCGGCCGGCTGTTCAGGCCGTCGAAACAGGTGCTCATGACCAAGGCGATGATTTGCTCGTCGCTGTATTGACCCCCCATCTTGAGGAATTCGAGCACCGGGTCGCAGGCACGTGCATACAAGGTATACAAGACCGCGATCGCCGGCAACTTGTTGCTGATCGACCCCTGTGCCTGCGCAGCTTCGATCCAGGCGCCGAGCCGGTCGCTGACCTCGATCAATCCGTCCATGTAGTCCGCGTTGCCCATCAGCGTGGCGCGCAGCGTCGAGTTCTGGCTCGGCAGCGACGGCATGTCACCGGCGAGCTTGAGTTCCATGGTCCAGCGCGTCACCGCACGCAGGTTCTCCAGCGGCGGCGCGTCGTCCGACAAGGATGCACACATGTCCTGGGCCTGGCGCATCACCTTGACCATGGCGGCAGCCGCCAGGTCTTCCTTGCTCGGGAAATGCTTGTACAGGCTGGCCTTGGCGATGCCGACTCCGGCCGCCACCTCGTCCACCGTCATGGCATCAAAACCTTTCTCTGCCAGCAGACGATTGACGACCTGGATGATGGCGTCTTCACGCACCTTGAGCATCTGGGCCTTGAAGGAAACACGGGGGGCAAGATTAGGTCGCATGCATCGATTTTAGCCAATGCAGTTCAACATATAAACCCAAGTGTCACTTGGCGACCTTATGGTCGCATGGGAACCGTTGTGGCCCAGCCACTGCATCCGGTGCCGGCTTGTCGCAAGACGTGCATGGAGGTCGGGTCATTGTTGATCGGTTACCATGCCCCGCTTTGCCCGACAGGAATCACTTTCATGGCTGCTCTGAGTCCGTTCCATCTCGCATTTCCGGTCAAATCCCTGAGCCAGGCACGGCGCTTTTATGGTGAGTTGCTGGGTTGCCCGGAGGGGCGCTCGTCCGACGAATGGGTGGATTTCGACTTCTTCGGCCACCAGATCGTTGCGCACCTGGCACCGCAGGAGGCCGGCCAGAACGCGACCAGCGCGGTCGATGGACACAACGTGCCGGTGCGGCATTTTGGTGTCGTGCTCGACATGGCGCAGTGGGACCAGCTGGCCGGCACCTTGCGCGCAGCCGGTACGAAGTTCGTCATCGAGCCGTATGTCCGCTTCAAGGGTGAAGTCGGCGAGCAGGCGACGATGTTCCTGCATGATCCCTGTGGCAATGCGCTCGAGTTCAAGGCTTTCGCCGACCGTTCGCAGCTGTTTGCGAAGTAGGCCGCCATGAGCCAGGCCAGCCCCTTCACGATCGACGTCGTCTCCGACGTTGTCTGCCCCTGGTGTTACATCGGCAAGCGCAAGCTCGAAGCCGCGCTGGAGATGGCGCAGGCTGCAGGACTGCCGGTGCCTGAGGTGCGCTGGCATCCGTTCCAGCTCAATCCGGATCTTCCGCAGCAGGGTATCTCACGCCAGCAGTACCTGTCGGACAAGTTCGGTGGTCCGCAGCGCGCCGCCGAAATATATGCCCGCGTCAAGGCGGCCGGCCAGGCCGTGGGCCTGGAGCTGGACATCGACGGCATCAGCTTGCAACCCAACACCCTGGCGGCCCATGCGCTGCTGGCCTTCGCCCAGCAACAGAGCCTGGAGCTGGGGCAGGGCGTGAAGGAGCGCCTGCTCAAGGCCTATTTCATCGAGAACCTGTTCATCGGCGATGTCGAGGTGCTGGTGCAGATCGCTGTTGCAGCCGGACTCGATGGCGACGCGGCGCGTGCCTTCATCACCGATCCGGTGCAACTCCAGCAAGTGGCCGACGCCGACCAGCGTGTCCGCGAAATGGGTATCGGCGGCGTGCCGTTTTTCATCTTCAACCAGAAGGTGGCGGTGTCCGGCGCACAGAATCCGGACCAGTTGCTCGCAGCGATGCAGCAGTCGCTGCAGGCCTGAACGTCGATTCGCGTCGCGGCGTCACGTCCGCGCCATTGGCCCCGGGACTGTGCGCAGGCTCAGCGCACGGCGGTCGCCATGCGCCGGTACTGCATTGCCTCGGCCAGATGCGCGATCCGGATGTCCGCGTCTGCATCCAGGTCGGCGATCGTGCGCGCCAGCTTCAGAACGCGGTGGGTTCCACGCGCCGACCAGCCCAGGCGGCTGGCGGCCAGGTCCAGGAAGCGGATGCTGGCGTCGTCGAGCCGGGCGTGTCGATCGAGTTCGCCCGGCTGCAGCAGGTGATTGGGTTTTTGCTGGCGCCCGACCGCCTGCTGGCGGGCCGCGCTGACGCGTTGGCGCACCGTCGCGCTCGATTCTCCGTCGGGTAGTTGCAGCAGCGCATGGTTGTCGAGCGCGGCCACGTCCACATGCAGGTCGATGCGGTCCATCAGCGGTCCGCTCAGGCGACCCTGGTAACGCGTGACCTGATCGGGTGAACAGCGGCACGGGCGCATGGCGGCGCCCAGGTAACCGCAAGGACAGGGGTTCATTGCCGCGATCAGCTGGAAGCGCGCCGGAAACTCCGCCCGCCGCGCTGCGCGGGCAATCGTGATGGTGCCGGTCTCCAGGGGTTCGCGCAAGGCTTCGAGCGCGGCACGGGGAAACTCCGGTAATTCGTCGAGGAACAACACGCCGTTGTGCGCCAGCGAGATCTCGCCCGGCCGCGGCGGGGAACCGCCACCCACCAAGGCCACCGCACTCGCGCTGTGGTGTGGGCTGCAGGTCGGGCGCCGGGCCCACTGGCTGATCGCGAAACGCCCGCACAGACTGGCCAGTGCGGCGCTTTGCAAGGCCTCGGCTTCGCTCATCGACGGTAACAACCCGGCAAAACGCTGGGCCAGCATGGATTTGCCGGATCCGGGTGGCCCGGTCATCAGCAGGCTGTGGCCACCGGCGGCGGCAATCTCCAGCGCACGTTTGGCGCCCCGCTGGCCCTTGACGTCCATCAGGTCGGCATAAGACACCTCGGCCATGACCGGCGCCGGCAGGACCCGGCTCCAGCCGGCGCCGGCGTCCGGCGCGGCAGCGGAACCCGGCGGCTGGAACTGGCGCACCACGTCGAGCAGGTGGGCGGCACGCCAGACTTCGGTACCCGGCACCAGGGCCGCCTCGTCCGCACTGTCCGGTGGCAACACCTGCCGCAGCGGGCCACCGGTGCCGGACCGCAAGGCCAGGCTCATCGCCAGTGCGCCCCGCACCGGTCGCAGCGAACCGGTCAACGACAACTCGCCGGCAAATACATGGCCGACCAGTGATGCGGCATGGATCTGATCGCTGGCGGCCAATACACCGAGTGCGATCGGCAGGTCGAAACGCCCGGAGTCCTTGGGCAGGTCGGCCGGTGCCAGGTTCACCGTGATGCGCTTGTTGTGCGGGAATTCCAGCCCGGAGTTCAGGATGGCCGATCGCACCCGCTCGCGGGCCTCCTTGACCTCGACATCGGCCAGGCCGACCAAGGTGAAGCTGGGCAGGCCGTTGGCCAGGTGGACCTCGACCGTGACAAAGGCCGCATCCAGGCCCAGCAATGCACAACTTTGAACCAGTGCCAGCGTCACGTCAGTATTTCCCTGTTCTGGTGCGTAGCGTTCAAAAGGTGGAATCCTGGTGCGCACCAACCAGGTGCGCACCAGGGAAAGTCGGCGCGGACGGTGCCGTCTATTCATTGAAGGACGAACCGGCTTGTCAGGCATCCGCCGGGCAGGTGACGGATGTGGCACGGTCTGTGCATTGGAGATCCGGTACTCCACTTCTAGCCCAACACCATGAAGATTCCCGAATGCGTCAAGGGCCCGGGTCGTGATGACCCGGTGGCTGGCGTGACACACAACTTTTGACAGGAGCCGGAAATGAAAATGATTGCAGCGGTCATCAAGCCGTTCAAGCTGGACGAGGTGCGAGAAGCCTTGTCCACCATCGGGGTGCAAGGCATCACCGTCACTGAAGTCAAGGGCTTCGGTCGCCAGAAAGGCCACACCGAGCTGTACCGCGGCGCGGAATACGTGGTGGATTTCCTGCCGAAGGTAAAGATCGAGGTGGCGGTCTCCGACGATTTGTCGGAGCAGGTCATCGAAGCGATCGAGACCGCTTCGCGCACCGGCAAGATCGGTGACGGCAAGGTATTTGTGTATGACCTCGAACAAGTGGTGCGGATTCGCACCGGCGAAACCGGAAAGGAAGCATTGTGAAGAAACTACTCCTGTCCCTGACACTCGGGCTCGGCCTGGCGCTGGGCTCTGTCGCCGTCATGGCCCAGGCCACGCCTGCCGCTGTCACGACCGAGCAGGCAGCGGCACCCGAGGCCGCCGCATCTGACGTGATGGCGGCACCGGCGGCCGCAGAGGCTGCCGCCGCACCGGCTGCTGCCGACGCTGCACCGGCCGCTGCTCCCACGGTGGACAAGGGCGACGTGGCCTGGATGATGGTCGCCACCATCCTGGTCATCATGATGGTGGTGCCGGGCCTGGCATTGTTCTATGGCGGCCTGGTCCGCAGCAAGAACATGTTGTCGGTGCTGATGCAGGTACTGGTCGTGTTCTCGCTGATATCGGTGTTGTGGGCCGTCTACGGCTACAGCCTGGCATTTGGCGGCGAGGGGCTGATCATTGCCAACCTGGACAAGTTGTTCCTCAAGGGCGTGACCACGGCTTCGTTGGCGGATACCTTCACCGACGGCGTCAAGATTCCCGAGTTCATCTTCATCGCGTTCCAGGCGACCTTTGCCGGTATCACCTGCGCACTGATCGTCGGTTCGTTCGCAGAGCGCATCCGCTTCAGCGCCGTGCTGTTGTTCTCGGTGTTGTGGTTCACCTTCAGCTACCTGCCGATCGCCCACATGGTGTGGGGCTCGGGTGGTTACCTGCTGGACAAGGGCGCGCTTGACTTTGCCGGCGGCACCGTGGTGCACATCAATGCGGCCATGGCCGGTCTGGTGGGCGCCTACCTGGTGGGCAAGCGGGTCGGTTATGGCAAGGAAGCCATGGCGCCGCACAGCCTGACGCTGACCATGGTGGGTGCGTCGATGCTGTGGGTGGGCTGGTTCGGTTTCAACGCCGGCTCCAACCTCGAGTCCAACGGTGGTGCCACGCTGGCCTTCATCAACACCTTGTTCGCCACCGCCGCCGCTGTGCTGGCCTGGTCCGCCGGTGAGGCGCTGGCCAAGGGCAAGGCGTCGATGCTCGGTGCTGCTTCCGGTGCGGTTGCCGGCCTGGTGGCCATCACCCCGGCCTGTGGCTCGGTCGGCCCGATGGGTGCCATCATCATCGGCCTGCTGGCAGGTTTCCTGTGCCTGTGGGGCGTCACCGGCCTGAAGAAGATGCTCGGCGCGGACGATTCGCTGGATGTGTTCGGCGTGCACGGCGTTGGCGGCATCGTGGGAGCCCTGCTGACCGGCGTGTTCACCGCACCGAGCCTGGGCGGCACCGGTGGCGACGACTTCTCGATCGCGTCGCAGCTGTACATTCAGGCCGAAGGAGTGGTGATCACGATGATCTGGTCCTCGGTCGTGGCCTTCATCGCCTACAAGATCGTCGACATGGTTGTCGGTCTGCGCGTCACCGAAGAAGACGAGCGCGAAGGCCTGGACATCCGCTCCCACGGCGAGACGGCCTACAGCCGTTGATCCGCTGACCGGTCTGCATGCCCTTGATCGCAAGGGCTGCAGCCCGGCCGAAATTTTTCAGTTCTCCAAGGTAGTATTGGGTCCGCGTCATCCTTCGGGATACGCGGACTTTTTTTGTTTTCCGGGCGCCATGCACAATAAGGGAAAACACAATGGCTTTGGCATGACTCCTTCGGTGGCTCTTCGATCCGGCACGATGCGATGCGAGGTGTCCGCGCAACTGGGCGCTGCGATCGCCGGCTTGTGGATTGGCGACCAGCCGATCCTGCGCTCCACCCCGGCATCGGCCCTGACCCAGGTGCGGCAGTCGGGCTGCTACCCGCTGGTGCCTTTCTCCAACCGTGTCGGCCACGCCAGCCTGTTGTGGAACGGCACCGATCATCCGCTGGTGCGCAATTTTGCCCCGGAGCCCCATGCCATCCATGGCGTGGCATGGATGCGTCCCTGGCAGGTGCTCGAGGCGACCGACGATTTCGCGCTGCTGTCGTACGAGCACCGCAGCGACCCGAGCTGGCCGTTTGCGTTCGACTGCTCGCAGGCGTTCCGCCTGACGCCGCAGGCGCTGGAGGTCACGCTCAGCGCGACCAACCAGTCGGACCAGCCGGCGCCATTCGGGCTGGGCTGGCATCCGTACTTCGTCAAGCGGCCGGATAGCCATGTCCGCTTCCAGGCCGCGGGTCGCTGGGAGATGGGGCCGGACAAGCTGCCGACGCATCGCCTGGCCAGCAGCGGCATCGACAGCGACTGCAGTGCGCTGGACGTCGACCACTGCTTCGATGGATGGCATGGCGAGGTGGTGCTGCAGGATCGGCAGATGACCGTGCGCCTGAGTGCCAACCTCGATCATCTGGTGGTGTTCACCAATGCCGACTGCGACTTCGTGGCGATCGAGCCGGTCAGCCATGTCAACAACGCCATCAACATGGCGGGTGCAGACACTGCGCAGTTGCAGCGTCTGGGCGTACACATCCTGCAGCCGGGTCAATCCCATGGCGCTACCATGCGGATCGAAACAGGACCTGCAACATGAATTGGCATACCGTCACGCAAGAACCCAGCGCCTTGGGCGAGTCGCCTTTCTGGCACCCGCAGGAGAGCTTGTTGTATTGGGTGGATATACCAGGGCGCAAGATCCTGCGGGCCAATCCGGTCACCGGTGCGGTGCAGAGCTGGGAGATGCCGATGGAGCCCGGCTGCATTGCGCCGGCGGCCAGCGGCGGCCTGGTCGTCGCGTTGCGGGACGGCATTTATCGCGCCCATGAGTGGGGCGTCGGCCTGCGGCTGCTGCACCGTATCGATCACGACATCATGACAACCCGCTTCAACGACGGCAAGGCCGATCCGCTGGGGCGGTTCTGGGCCGGCACCATGTACGAACCCCGGACCGCCGCCAAGGCCGAGTTGCTGGCGCTCGATTGCCGCGATGGCCGCACGCCCCATGTCCAGCGCATGGCCGCAGGCGCCACCATCGCCAACGGGCTGGCCTGGTCGCCGGCGCAGGACCGGGTGTACTGGGCGGACACCACCCAGCACACGATCTGGGCATGGGACTGGAATGCGCAGGCCAACACCATGCAGGGCGAGCGGGTGTTTCACCGGTTCGACGCGAAACCGCAGGGATGGCACAGCGGCATGCCGGGTTACGGCGGTCGCCCGGACGGTGCGGCGGTCGACGCCGAAGGCAACTACTATGTGGCGATGTTCGAAGGCCAGCGCCTGCTCAAGCTCGCGCCCGATGGCAGCATCCTGGCCGAGATCGCCACCCCGGTGATGTGCCCGACCATGCCGTGTTTTGGCGGTGACGACCTCAAGACGCTGTACATCACGACCGCGCGATACAACCGCCCGGCCCAGGAACTGAGCCAGATGCCGGAGTCGGGTTGCGTGTTCTCGACCCGCGTCGAGGTGCCGGGACTGCCGGTCAACATGTTTCGTGACTGAGAAATTTTTGAACGCCGGGCGTTCAAAAGCTTCAGCCGCTTGGCGCCGGCTGTCGTTACCATTAGCAGCATGGACACGGTGTTGACCCGACTTGTTGACCAGATTCGCGCGGCGCAGGCCGATCGCAGCTTGCTGCGCGTGCGCGGCGGTGGCAGCAAGGACTTTTATGGCGAGTCGCTGGACGGCGAGATCCTGGACACCCGGGCGCTGAGCGGCGTGTGCAGCTACGAGCCCAGCGAACTGGTGGTCACGGTGATGGCCGGCACACCGCTGGCCGAACTCGAGGCGCTGCTGGCTGAACAGGGCCAGTATCTGCCGTTCGAGCCACCCCATTTCGGCGCTGCTGCGACGGTCGGCGGCATGGTGGCCGCGGGCCTGTCCGGCCCGGCGCGTGCCGCAGCCGGCGCGGTGCGTGACCATGTGCTCGGACTGCAGATGCTCAACGGGCAGGCGCAGGTATTGCGTTTTGGTGGCCAGGTCATGAAGAACGTGGCCGGCTACGACGTGTCGCGCCTGATGGCCGGTTCGCTCGGCACGCTGGGGGTGATCACCGAGTTGTCGCTCAAGGTCTTGCCGCGCCCGGTTGCCGAAGCCACGCTGCGCTTCGAAACCACGCAGGCCGACGCACTGCGCCAGTTGCATCGCTGGGCCGGCAAACCCTTGCCGCTCAATGCCAGTTGCTGGTTTCGCCCGCCGGGTGGAACCGGGCTGTTGTATCTGCGCCTGCGTGGCGCAAAGGCAGCGGTCGAGGCCGCCTGCCGGGACCTGGCCGGTGAGCGGGTCGACCCGGCGGCCGCGCAGGCCTTCTGGGAAGGGGTGCGGGAACAGACGGCGGATTTCCTGTCCTGCCAGGACGATCAATGCCTGTGGCGCCTGAGCCTGCCGGACACCGCGGCCGAACTGCACTTGCCGCAGGACGAGACCGTGATCGAGTGGGGTGGTGCCTTGCGCTGGGTCAAGGCAGCCGCGACCCGCGCCAGCGCACTGCGCCAGCTGGCCGAGGCCGCCGGGGGTCAGGCCTTGCTGTTCCGGCGCGCCCGTACCGGCAACGCGCCATGGCCGAGTTTCCAGCATCCGATGGGTGCGGCGCTGCAGAACATCAGTCGCGCGCTGCGCCAGCAATTCGATCCGGCCGGCGTCTTCGGCCCCACCCGCATGTCGAGCGCCCCATCGGCGCCGGCAACCGACGGACCGCACCATGCAGACAAAACTCGCGCCTGAGTACCAGGGCACACCCGACGGCGTCGCTGCCGAGGCGATTCTGCGCAAGTGCGTGCATTGCGGTTTCTGTACCGCGACCTGCCCGACCTACCAGTTGCTCGGCGACGAACTCGACGGACCGCGCGGACGCATCTACCTGATGAAACAGGTGCTCGAAGGCCAGCCGCCGACGCGCAGTACCCAGCTGCACCTGGACCGCTGCCTGACCTGCCGCAATTGCGAAACCACATGTCCCAGCGGGGTCGACTACGGTCACCTGGTCGACATCGGGCGCAAGCTGGTGGATGCCAAGGTGCCGCGCCCGGCCGGCGAGTCGCTGCTGCGCTGGACCCTCAAGGAGGGCCTGACCTCGGCCTTGTTCGCGCCGGCGATGCAGGTCGGCCAGGCGTTGCGCCCCTTGCTGCCGGCGGCGTTGCGCCAGAAGGTCCCGGCGCGCCAGGACGCCGGGGTGCTGCCGCGGCGCAGCCATCCGCGCAAGGTGCTGATGCTGGCCGGTTGTGTCCAGCCCGCGATGATGCCCAACATCAACACCGCGACCGCGCGCGTGCTCGACGCGATCGGCATCGAGACGCTGGTCGCACCGAAAGCCGGCTGCTGCGGCGCCTTGAAGTTTCACCTCAACGACCAGCAAGGTGGCCTGGCCGCGATGCGCGCCAACATCGACGCCTGGTGGCCATATGTCGACCATGCCGATGGGGCGGTCGAAGCGATTGTCATGAATGCTTCGGGTTGTGGTGTCACGGTCAAGGAGTATGGCCACTTGCTGCGCGACGATCCGGCGTATGCGGCCAAGGCGGCGCGTATCAGCGAGCTGACGCGCGACCTCAGCGAGCTGCTGCCGGAGATCGCGCAAAAGCTGGCGGGGCGTATCGATGCCGCGCGCCTGCCGGCCCAGCTGGCCTACCACCCTCCCTGCACGCTGCAGCACGGGCAAGCCCTGCGCGGCGGTGTCGAGCAACATCTGCAGGCGCTGGGTTTCACTTTGCGCGTGGCCATGAACGAAGCCCACTTGTGTTGCGGTTCGACAGGAACCTATTCGGTGCTGCAGCCGGCGTTGTCGCAGCAGTTGCGCGAACGCAAGCTCGGCCATCTGGCCGAACTGGCGCCCGACACCATCGTGTCGGCGAACATCGGCTGCATCACGCACCTGCAAGCCGGCACCGAAGTGCCGGTGCGCCACTGGGTGGAGGTGCTCGACCAGGCCTTGTTACCACAGGTGCGCACCTGAGGCGCCGGGTCCGGGCTGGCTTCAGTCGTCGGCCAGCAGGCGGGTCTTGCGTGCAAGCAGCGACTCGAAAGCCTCCAGTAGCATCGGGCGCGCGAACAGGTATCCCTGGCCGAAATCACATCCGGCGGCGATCAGCAGGTCGCGTTGCGCCGCTGTCTCCACCCCTTCCGCGATCACCTGCATGCCCAGTTCGTGTGCCATCACGATGATCGCCTTGCACAAGGCCAGTTCGGTGCCGCCGAGCACCAGGTTGCGGACGAAGGACTGGTCGATCTTCAGGTAGTCGATGTCGAAACGCTGCAGGTAGGTCAGCGACGAGAAACCGGTGCCGAAGTCGTCCAGCGAGACCTGGATGCCGGCCTGGTGCAGATCGAGCAACTGCTCGGCCACCGAGCTGCCGGTGTCGAGCAGCAGGCCTTCGGTGATCTCGACCGTGATCGCATTGCCGGGCAGGCCGATCGACGCCAGATGTCCGGCCCAGGCATGTTGGCGGCCGGCATCGTTGTGGAACTGCGCCGGCGACTTGTTGATGCTGAGCTGGAAATCCGGGTCATGTTGTGCGCGCCATCGGACCAGGTGCGCGGCGCTGGTGCGGAACACCCATTCGCCGATCTCGACGATCAGGCCGCTGGCCTCCGCCACCGGGATGAACTCCGACGGGCTGATCAGGCCGCGCGTCGGGTGCTGCCAGCGGATCAAGGCCTCGGCCTTGTGCACCGAGCCATCGCACAAGGACACGATCGGTTGGTACACCAGGTGAAACTGCTGGTCGGCCAGGCCGGTTCGCAGGTCATTGACCAGTCGCACCCGATTGAGCGCCGCCTCCTGCAGCGCTGGCGTGAAGAACCGGAAGCGGTTGCGGCCGGCGCCCTTGGCCGCATAAAGCGCCTGGTCGGCGTTCTTGAACAAGGTCTCCACGTCGTTGCCGTCACCCGGGTAGATCGTGATGCCGATGCTGGCCGAGACATAGACCTGCTCTTCGCCGATCTGGAACAGGGCGGACACCGCGGACAGCACCTTCTCGAGGATCCGGTCGAGCTGTCCGTCGTCGTCGAGTGTCGACAACACCAGTGTGAATTCGTCTCCACCCATGCGCGCCACGGTGTCCGACTCGCGCACGCAGGCGCGAATCCGCCGGGCGGCCTCGATCAGCAACTGGTCGCCGGCGTCATGGCCGAGCGTGTCGTTGACCTCCTTGAAGTGGTCGAGGTCGACGAACAGGATCGCCATCTGCTTGCCGTCGCGCGCGACCTTCTTGAGCTCGAGTTCGAGACGATCGCGCAACATGCGCCGGTTGGGCAAGCCGGTCAGCATGTCGAAGTTGGCCTGTTGCCACACCAGTGCCTCGGCATTCTTGCGTTGCGTGATGTCGGTGTGGGTGCCGATCATGCGCAGCGGATGGCCTTGCGCATCGCGGCTGATCACCATGCCGCGCGACAGGATCCATTTCCAGCTGCCATCGCGGCACCGGATGCGGTGTTCGTTGTAATAGGTCGGCGTCAGGCCATCGAGATGAGCCTGGCGGTCGTGCAGCATCAATGCGACGTCCTCGGGATGGGTCAGTCGGTCCAGGTCCTGTGGCTGGTCCGCCATCTCGTCGTCGGCATAACCGTACATCTCCTTGCAGCGCTGCGAGATGCGTTCCACACCGGCGGTGATGTCCCAGTCCCAGACGCCATCACCGGCGCTCTCGAGTGCGAGTTTCCAGCGCGATTCGGCCTCGCGCAGCGCCTGCTCGGCCTGTTCGGCACGTTTGCGCTCGGTCGCGTCGCGAAAGTCGAGCACCACGCCGCGAATCGCCGCGTCGTCCAGGAAGTTGGTGGCCAGCGAAGCCAGGTAACGCCACGCACCATCGGCGTGTTGGTAGCGCAGCACCCTTTCGCCGGCATGTCCCTGGCGCTGCACCACCCGGTCCAGTTCCGCCACCGCCTGTTGCCGGTCCTGCGGGTGCAACAGGTCGAACAGGTTCTGCCCGCGCAGTGCGCCGGCGTTCTGGCCGAGCAATTCATGGGCGGCATGGCTGGCATACAGGATGACGCCTTGTGCGTCGCACACCAGCGTCATCACCTGGGCTTTTTCAGTCAGCGCCCGGAACCGCTGTTCGCTGGCCGACAAGGCGAGCAGCGCCCGCTGGCTTTCGGTGATGTCCTCGACCGTACCTTCGAAATACTTGATTCTTCCGTCCGCGTCGCGCACCGCGTGCGCGTTCTCGCGGATCCAGATGCGCTCGCGCGACTTGAGCCGGTAGATCTCGGATCGGAAATTCACCACCCGGCCGTCGCGCTCCATCAGGTCCAGGAAGCGGCGGCGCTGCATCGGGTCGACATACCACTGGCGGCCGATGTCGGTGATCGACGCGAGCATCTCCTCTTCGGAATCGTAGCCGTTCAGCCGCACCAGCGCCGGATTGGCGCGCAGTTGCAGCCCATCCGGGCTCGAGCGGTATGCGCCAATCGGCAGCAGTTCGAACAGCGTCGCGAAGTCGGTCTTGTACATGGCTAAAGCGAGGGTACCAAACTGCCGCCGAACCCGGCTTGTGCAGGCCGGCGACCATGCCGCGCGCCGTGCAGAATTCGGCGAAAAGCGCGTTGGCGCATCAGCCGGGCAGGACGGCCTCGATGTCGCCAGCCAGGCTTTGCGGGGTGCCGGTCGGCGCGTACCGCTTGAGGACCTGGCCGTCGGCACCCACCAGGAACTTGGTGAAGTTCCACTTGATCGCCTTGCTGCCCAGCAGGCCCGGTGCCTGCGCGCTCAGCCACAACCACAAGGGGTCGGCCTTGGCACCATTGACGTCGATTCTTGCCAGCATCGGGAACTGCACGCCATAGTTGCGCTGGCAGAAGGACGCGATCTCGGCATTGCTGCCCGGATCCTGCGCGCCGAACTGGTTGCAGGGAAAACCCAGCACCACCAGTCCGCGTTTGCCGTAGCGCTGGTGCAGTTGCTCCAGGCCGGCAAACTGCGGCGTGAATCCGCAGGCGCTGGCGGTGTTGACGATCAACATCGCCTTGCCCTTGAACTGCCGCAGTTCCAGCATGTCGCCGTCCATCTGCTTGACCGAAAAATCGTGAATCGCGGGCATCGGGTTTCCTGTGTGCAGGCCTGCCTGGATGCCGCCACGGCGGGGTCCGGCGCATGGCCAACCTGCGATACTAGCGCCATATGATTTCTCTGCCAGAACGTATCTATCAGAGGATGCGTGGCATGGTTGTCAGCGATCCGCAGGTGGCCGACGATGCACTGCATGGCAATATCCGTCGCCTGCGCTGGTTGCTGCCGCTTTTTCTGAGTCTGGTGCTGGCCCTGCTGGCAGTTTTTTCCTGGATGCCGGACACCGGTGACCCGACGCGCACCGACTGGCGGCAAGCAGTCACGGTGGTCTATTGGGTGACCATCGGCTGGCTGGTCGCGATGGCGCTGGTCTGGTGGCGCATGGCCGGCCAGACCCAGGCCGACTTCCGGCTGCGGTTGCTGCAATTCGTGTCGCCGCTGGGATTTCTGCTTTTCACCACGGTGCTGACGGTGCTCGGCCAGTGGGTCACGCCCAACATCAGTCCGTATCTGCTGGGCTGTATCTCCGTCAGCCTGCTGTTCCTGCTGCCGCCCATGACGGCGGCTGGCCTTTTTGCCCTGGTCTACCTGCTGCTGTTTGTCGGACTGGGCCTCACGCAGGCCGACCCGACGCTGCTGCTGACCAATCGCGCCAACGGTTTTGGCGCAACATTGCTGGCGCTGGTGATGTCGCTCAGCCTGTGGAACCGCAACACCCAGTACAACCTGCTGCAGCGTGAGTTGACCGCGCGTAACGCCACGCTGGAAAAGCAGCAGGCCGAATTGCTCTGGCTGGCGACCCGCGACGCGTTGACCGGGCTGTTCAACCGTGGCGAATTCATGCGCCTGGCCGAGAAGGAGTTGCTGCGCACCCGCCGCCACGGCGGCGATACCAGCATCATCTTGATCGACCTCGATCATTTCAAGGTCATCAATGACCGGCATGGGCATCCGGCCGGCGACAAGGTGCTGGCCCATGTGGCCAATGCACTGCGCGAGGGGGTCCGTACAACCGACCTGGTGGCGCGCATCGGCGGCGAGGAGTTCATCGTGTTGCTGCCGCAGACCGACATCGACGCTGCCGCGCTGCTGGCGCACAAGCTGCGGCGTCTGCTGGGCCAGTCCGAAGCCAGGATCAACAGCGATCTGCAGCTGCGCATCACGGCCAGCTTCGGCGTGGCCTGCATGCCGGGACAACACAATGGTTCGGTGGCAGCGCTGTATGCCGCGGCCGACAATGCCTTGTACGCCGCCAAGCGGGCCGGCCGCAACCAGGTTGCGCGCACCGAGCCGGATGGCAACCTGAGCCCGTCGGACTTCCAGCGCATGCGGCGCAACTGAGCGCAGTGGCCGCGCCGCGCTGCCGATGCCGCTATCGTGGCCCGGCGCCTGCCAGGCTTCAGCGATGCTGGTTGTCGTTGCGCGCGATATCGAGCAGGTGCTCGACCTCGGCGCGATGGTGCAGCTGGTTGTGTGCATACCAGCGCCGGATCTGCCACATCACCACCGCGATGATGACGCCGAAGCCGGTGATCGCGCCGAATGTCGGCACGCCGACGCCGGCCGACAGGCTGTAGGCCGCGCCCAGCGCCAGGATGCAGGCCTGCTCATTGAAGTTCTGCACCGCGATCGAACGCCCGGCGCCCATCAGGTTGTGTCCGCGATGTTGCAGCAAGGCGTTCATCGGAACCACCAGGAAGCCGCCCAGCGCACCGAGCAGGATCAGGAAGGGCGCGGCCACCCAGACGTTGTCGATGAAGATCAGCAGGATGATCAGAAAGCCCATGACGATGCCCAGCGTGATCACCCGCGGGCCGTCTTCCAGCCGCATGCGCATCGACGCGACAACCGCACCGACTGCCATGCCGATCGCCACCACGCCTTGCAACGCGGAGGCCTGCGTGACCGAGTAACCGAGCGCAACCGCAGCCCAGGACAGGACGATGAAACGCAGGTTGCCGGCGACGCCCCAGATCAGCGTTGTCGCTGCCAGCGAGATCTGGCCCAGCTTGTCGCGCCACAGGCGCATGTTGCAGGTCCAGAAGTCGGGCAGCAACACAATCGGATTGCGTGGCAGCGGGCGCATTTCCACGCCGGTATCCGGTATGTGGGTGTTGAACCAGGCGGCCAGCAGGTAGACGAAGATCAAGATGCAGATCGCCGCCTCGGCTGCCGTATCGACGCCCAGATCGACGAACGGGAAGTCGAAGCCCAGCAGCACCGACGCGACGGTATTGCTGACCAACTGCCCGCCGAGCAAGACGCCCAGGATGATGGAGCCGATCGTCAGGCCCTCGATCCAGCCATTGGCCTTGACCAGTTGCGAGGCCGGCAGCAGTTCAGTCAGGATGCCGTACTTGGCCGGCGAATAGGCGGCGGCGCCCAGGCCGACGATGGCGTAGGCCAGCAGCGGGTGGGAGCCGAACAACATCATCAGGCAGCCGCCTACCTTGATGAAGTTGCTGAACAGCATCACCTGGCCTTTTGGCCGAGAGTCCGCGAACGCGCCGACAAATGGCGCCAACAGCACGTAAAACAGCGCGAACATCGGCACCAATGCCGCCTGCTGCCACTCGGCTGCCTTGTTGCTCCGGAGCAACTGCACCGCGGTGACGAACAGCGCATTGTCGGCCAGCGAGCTGAAAAACTGCGCTGACATGATGGTGTAGAAGCCGCGCTTCATGCTGTGCTGTGAGGGTCATCAGTACAGCTGATGCCGATATTTTGTGTCCTAGTCTCCAACGTGGGCACGGTTATATCACGCTCCAAGCTGCCAGAATCGGCAGTGTCCCTGCATTTCCCCAACCGTTACATGCCCCGTCCGATCCAGGCCACTATCCATATCGACGCCTTGCGTCACAACCTGGCGCGTTGTGCCCGCGCCGCACCCGACGCCAAGGTCTGGGCGGTGGTCAAGGCCAATGCCTATGGCCATGGCATCGA
>JBFJZP010000002.1:0-23283 GCA_041622095.1 Burkholderiaceae bacterium
CCAGCGTCAGGTGCGGACCGCTCTGCTCGGTACCGCCGACCGGGATGATGATGGTGCTGGTTCCCTGTTGCAGTGCTTCCGCCACCTGGGCGGTGGTCAGGTCCTCCAGAAAGATACTGGCGGGCGCAGCGCCGGCATAGCCGAGCAGCAGCGATAGGACAAGACCGACTGTCGATCGCAACAGGTTCATGGGCGGCAAGTGTAGTGAGTCGGCACGGCAGGCCGGGCACTTGGCCCGTGCCACGCCAGAAGGCGCTCCTGCCAACTCAGGCCGGTGGGTATCCGGCCTCGGTCAGGGCAGCTGCAATCGTGTCCCTGTCCTCGGTGGATTCGACCTGCACCTTCTTGTGCGCCAGGTCGACATCGACCCTGGCCTCGGAATCGAGTGCGTGCACGGTCTTGGTGATCACGCTGGCGCAGTGGCCGCAGCTCATGTCGTTGATGGTGAATTCGAACATGACAAACTCCTGAAAAATGAATGAACTTGGAACTTTGGACCTTGCCACCATGTCAAGGTCAATACCGATCGTGACGATTCCATGCAGGCAAAATGGTCACCCGGGACGGCAGTTTGACCTTAACATGATGGGAAGGTTCAGACTGCAGGCCATATCCGCTGTCACACGATACCCGATCGAAAGTCATCATGCATATCAGCACCACCGCTGCCCCCCTTCCTGCGAATGCCGTCGACTGGACCCTGCCGATCGAAGGCATGACCTGCGCGTCCTGCGTCTCGCGGGTCGAGAAAGCCTTGAAGAAGGTTCCGGGCGTGTTGTCGGCCGAAGTGAACCTGGCAACCGAAAAGGCCCAAGTCACCGTGGCCGGCCCGCAGACACCGGTCGAGTCCCTGATTGCCGCGGTGGAAAAGGCGGGCTACACCGCCCATGTCGCGGCGCAAGCGGGCGAGGATGCAGCCGAGCCGGACCATCCCCACGACTACACCTGGTGGCCGATCGCGATCGCCGCCATGTTGTCGCTGCCTCTGGTGTTTCCGATGCTGGTCATGCCGCTGGGGCTGGACTGGTCGCTGCCGGGCTGGATCCAGATGGCACTGGCCACACCGGTGCAGTTCTGGCTGGGTGCGCGTTTCTACCGTGGCGGTTGGGCTGCGCTGCGGGCCGGCGCCGGCAACATGGACCTGCTGGTCGCGCTGGGCACGTCGGCGGGTTATGGCCTGAGCGTGTACCTGCTGTTCAGGCATGCCGACCACGGCACGCCGCATCTGTATTTCGAAGCTTCGGCCGTGGTCATCACGCTGGTGATGCTGGGCAAGTGGCTGGAGGCACGCGCCAAGCGCCAGACCACCGCGGCGATCCGGGCGCTCAATGCCTTGCGGCCGGAAACCGCCAGGGTGCGCCGCGACGGCCGGGACCAGGAGTTGCCGATCAGGCAGGTGCGCGTGGGCGACCTGGTCGTGGTGCGCCCGGGCGAGCGGCTGCCGGTGGACGGCCTGGTGGTCGAAGGCGCCAGCGAGGTGGATGAATCGCTGGTCACCGGCGAAAGCCTGCCGGTGTCCAAACATGCCGGCGACAAGGTCACCGGCGGTGCGGTCAATGCCGAGGGTCTGCTGCTCGTGCAGACCAGCGCCATCGGCGCCGAATCGACCTTGGCACGTATCGTGCGCATGGTCGAGTCGGCGCAGGCCAAGAAGGCGCCGATCCAGCGCCTGGTCGATCAGGTCAGCGCGGTCTTCGTGCCGGTGGTGATCGGCATCGCGCTGGTCACGCTGCTGGCCTGGGGCCAGGGTTCGGGCAACTGGGAGAACGCGATTCTCAATGCGGTGGCCGTGCTGGTCATCGCCTGTCCCTGTGCACTGGGGCTGGCCACACCCACCGCGATCATGGCTGGCACCGGCGTGGCGGCGCGCCATGGCATCCTGATCAAGGACGCGCTGGCGCTGGAGATTGCGCACAAGGTCCGGGTCATCGGTTTCGACAAGACCGGCACCTTGACCGAAGGCAAGCCGGAGCTGGTGCAGGCCGAAGCCTGCGATGGCGATCGCACCGCATTGCTGGCGCTGGCCGCATCGATACAGGCCGGCAGCGAACACCCGTTGGCGCGCGCGGTGCAGACCGCCGCGCAACAAGCCGGCGCCGAGCCACCGGCGGCATCGCAGTTGCGTGCGATTCCCGGCCGCGGCATGGCCGCCAGGGTCGGCGGGCGCGACCTGCGCCTGGGCAGCACGCGCCTGATGGAGGAACTGAAGGTCGACCTCGCGCCGATGGCGTCCCAGGCCCAGGCCCTGCAGGCGCAGGGTCGCACCGTGTCCTGGATCGCCGACGTCGGTCAGCAGCCCGCCTTGCTCGGCCTGCTGGCCTTCGGCGATACCGTCAAGTCCAGTGCCGGCAAGGCCATCGCGCAACTGCAGCGGCAAGGCATCCGCACCGTGCTGGTGACCGGCGACAACCGCGGCAGTGCGGAAACGGTGGGCCGGCAACTCGGCATCGACGAGATTCGCGCCGATGTATTGCCGCAGGACAAGGCGCGCATCGTCGGCGAACTCAGGGCGGGTGGCGCCACGGTGGCGATGGTCGGCGACGGCATCAACGACGCACCGGCGCTGGCTGCCGCCGATGTCGGCATCGCCATGTCCACCGGCACCGACGTGGCGATGCATGCGGCCGGCATCACGCTGATGCGCGGTGACCCGGCGCTGGTGTCCGACGCGATCGACATCTCGCGCAAGACCTACGCCAAGATCCGGCAGAACCTGTTCTGGGCCTTCGTCTACAACGTGATCGGCGTTCCGCTGGCCGCTTTCGGCCTGCTCAACCCGATGATCGCCGGCGCGGCAATGGCGCTGAGCAGTGTCAGCGTCGTGACCAATGCGCTGACCTTGCGCAACTGGAAAGGAAGCGGCTCATGACCCCGTCAGCACCTGCAACAGCGCACCTGAATATCGGCCAGGCGGCCCGGCGCGCCGACCTGTCGACCAAGATGGTGCGGCATTACGAATCCCTGGGCCTGCTGCCCGCGATTGCGCGCACCGACGCCGGCTACCGCCAATATTCGGACACCGAGGTGCATACCCTGCGTTTCATCAAACGCGCCCGCAGCCTGGGTTTCAGCATGCCGGAGATATCCGAGCTGCTGGCCTTGTGGCAGGACAAGCGCCGCCCCAGTGCCAGCGTGAAGCGGATCGCCGCGATGCATGTGGCCGACCTGGACCAGCGCATCGCGGAGTTGAGCACGATGAAACGCAGCCTGCAACGGCTGATCGATTGCTGCCACGGCGACCATCGACCCGACTGCCCGATCCTGGACGAACTGGGGCAGGACCATGGCTGAACCGCAACCGCCGCAAGAGACGCCGGCGGCGCCGGACACGCCGTTGGCTGCACCGCGCTCCCGGTCACGCCGGGCCTGGGCCGGCCTGGCCGTGGTCGGCGGACTGTTCGGTGCGGTGTCCTTGTGGCGCTGGGCACGGCAAGCGCTCGATGACGGCGAAGTGGCGGTGCATCTGCATGCGCGACCGCGCCAGCAGGTCGACCTGCGCTTTCAGGACAGCGAGGGCCGACCGACCGATCTGGCGGCCTACCGCGGCCGACTGGTGCTGCTCAACATCTGGGCCACCTGGTGCGCGCCCTGCCGCGAGGAACTGCCGACGCTCGACGCCTTGCAGGCACAACTCGGCGGCCCCGGCTTCACCGTCATCGCCTTGTCGATCGACAAGGGAGGCTTGCCGGTGGCGCAACCCTTTCTGGAACGTATCGGCGTGACCAACCTGCGCGCCTTTGCCGACAACTTTGGCGAGGCCACCGATCGTTATGCCGCCACCGGTGTGCCGCTGGTGCTGGTGATCGACCCGCAAGGCCGCGAGATCGGCCGCAGGCTGGGCCGGGCCACCTGGGACAATCCGGCGACGGTGGCACTGCTGCGCCGCCTGATTCCGGCCGCCGTATGACACCCGCGCAGGGCCTGAGAAACACTGGAGAACACATGCAAACAAAAGACTTCCGAATCCGCAGGCTGACATGCACACTGGCGTTCGCGATGGCCATCGCCGGCAGCGGCCTTGCACATGCCGCCGAGCCGGTGACCCTGACCCATGTCCATGGCCTGTCGTACAGCGCCGATGGCCAGCAGTTGCTGATCCCGAGCCACCACGGCCTGGCGGTATTCGAGGATGGCAAATGGCGCAAGGCGGCAGGGCCGGCGCACGACTACATGGGCTTCGCGGCCACCCGCGACAGCCTGTACAGCAGCGGTCACCCTGCGCCCGACAGCGGGCTGACGAACCCGTTCGGGCTGATCAAGAGCGGTGACGGCGGCAAGACCTGGCAATCGCTCGGACTGCAAGGTGAATCGGACTTCCACATCGTCGCCACCGGCTACACGACCAACACCGTGTATGTCGTGAACCCTGCCAAGAACTCGCGCATGCCGACGCGCGGCATCTACCGCACCCGCAACGACGGCCTGCAATGGACGTTGTCGCAAGCCCGGGGACTCACCGGTGAAGTCAGGGCCCTGGCGGTGCACCCACAGGACGGCAATTGGGTTGCAGCCGGAACCGACTCCGGCTTGTATCTGTCGCGCAATGCCGGCAATGACTTCGAACGCCTGTACGGCGGGTCCCAGGTGGTGGGCCTGGCCTTCGATCTGGACGGCAAGAGCCTGTGGTACAGCAGTTATGCGGGCAAGGCAACCCTGACCCGCAGCACGATCGACCAGAACGCAAAAGCCGACGTCCTTCCGATCCCGGCATTGCAACAAGACGCGGTTGCCTACATCGCCCAGAACCCGGCACGAAGGAACGAGATCGCGATCGCGACCTTCAAGCGCCATGTGTTCGTCAGCAAGGATGCCGGGCGCAACTGGACCGCGATCGCCACGGATGGCACAACCGGCAAGTAGGTCGCACCAGCGCCATACGCGATACCTGCCCGGCCCCGGACGACTCGGCGCGGCATGGTGCAAGCGAAGCGCAACTGGACAACGCCGACAGGCCCGCCGTCGGACCGGATATTCGCAATGATTGATATCGATCAATCTCGAGAAATGGTGGCGCCCTAGACTGGAACCGTCGCATGCGCCAGTCGCTGCCAAACGCCATGAGATCCTCCGCCAGTTCCTTCGACAAGCGCGTCATCGCGCTCCTGATGCTGTTCGTCTGGCTATTCACGGTCGGAGCCGGTTTCGCCAACGCCTGCACTCCTGACGGGACCGGCTCGGGCCCGGCACGGTTCGATACCCGCTACGGCGCGGCGTCGGACCCGACGCAAGCTGCTGCGCGCATGGCCGCAAGAAAGGCCGGGCACGCGCCGGGCCACGGCAATACAGGCGACGCCAGGCACCATCAGGTGCACTGCCAGCCACTGCAGCCGCTCACGCAGGCGCGGGCGATCACACCAGGCTTGCAGAAGTCGGTCGATCTGGACGCCATCGTGGCGATTGTTCTTTACGTTGCCAGACACCGGCTGTCAGACGAGCGGCGGGCATCCGCGCGCTGGCGACTTGCGCCTGTGGCCAGCCAGTTGCCGCTGTTCATCCAGTTCCGGCGCCTGATCCCTTAGAAGGGCCCGGCGGACGCTGCGTTCGCCAGGCGGCGCAGGGCGGTCGCGCTGCTCCATCGCGCTACGTCGCCGATTCCAATTGGCATGCCAGTGCATGTCCCATTACCCCCCCTTATTGCATTTCATCGTCTGGAGTTCAACATGTCGATTCTTCGCCACACCACTTCTGCAATCGTTCTGACGGCCGCGTCGTTCACGTCGCTGGCGCAAACCGCGGCCGAACATGCACAACACCATCCCGCAACCATCGCCCAGGCACAAACACAGGCTGCCATGGCACCCATGCCAGGCAGTTCCAACCCGATGGCCGGCATGCCGTCGAAGGCGGCAATGGATCAACGCATGAAGGAAATGCATGAGATGCACGAAAAAATGGTCAACGCCAAGACGCAGGAAGAGCGCAATGCGCTGATGGCGGAACACATGAAAACCATGCACAGCGGCATGGCCATGATGAACCAGATGGGAGGCATGGGACACATGGGCGCAATGGCCGGCCAGGGCGGAGTGCGCGGCAGCAAGGCGATGCCGGGCACCATGGCCGAGCGCCAGATGATGCTTGAACGACGCATGGACATGATGCAGTCCATGCTGCAGATGATGATGGACCGCATGGCTCCCGCGCCGGCGAAATAGCCGCTGCTTCACCCGAACATCAACGACGGGTCGATTGACGCCGAGTATGGCGGCAGCCCTGTCCCCTGGGAGATACAGATGTTTTATGACAATGGTCACATGGGCGGCATGCATGGATGGTGGTGGCTGCTCTGGCTGGTGCTGATCGCCGTGGTGTTTATCGCCGCTTGGCTCGGATGGAGCGGATGGAGCCGGAGCGGACCCCGTCGACATGAGTCGCCGCAGGAAATCCTGCAGCGGCGGTTGGCCAGCGGCGAGATCACGGCGCAGGACTATGAACAGCGCAAACGGCTGCTGGATCGGGACGGCTCGGGCGCGGGCTGACGAACGCCGAATCCCTGTACCGGTCATGGGATCTTCGATGCCACGGCTTGACATTGCCATGGTGACAAGGTTCAGCATGACAACATGGGTCAGCTTTCGGGACTGGCCATTCGCCCAACAGCAGGAGTGACGTCATGGACATGAGCACGCATCAGCACCATCCCGGACCCGGGCATCGGCACGACCCGCCGCCGGAACGCGCACCAGCGGGCGGGACGATCTATACCTGCCCGATGCACCCGGAGATCCGGCGAAACGATCCGGGTAACTGCCCGAAGTGCGGCATGGCGCTTGAACCGCTGTTGCCGGAGCTGACCGACGAGGAGAACCCGGAGCTGGTCGACTTCAGCCGCCGATTCTGGTGGACCTTGCCGTTGTCGGCCGCGGTGATGGTGCTGGCGATGGCGGGCCACACGATGCACTGGTTCGAGCCCCGCACCCAGACCTGGATCGAACTGGTCTTGACACTGCCGGTGGCGCTGTGGGCCGGCTGGCCATTCTATGTGCGGGGGGTGTCGTCCGTGCGCAACCGCAGCCCCAACATGTGGACCCTGATCGGCCTGGGCACCAGCGTCGCCTTCGTCTACAGCGTGGTCGCCACCCTCGCACCGCAGGTCTTTCCCGCGGCCTTCGTCACCGATGGCAGCGTGGCCGTTTATTTCGAGGCCGCCGCGGTCATCATCTCGTTGACGCTGTTCGGCCAGATCCTGGAACTCAAGGCGCGCTCACAAACCTCCGCGGCGATCAGGTCGCTGCTGGGACTGGCGCCCAAGACTGCACGGCGCATCGGCGCCGACGGCAACGAGGAAGATGTACCCCTGGCCCATGTTCACGTCGGCGACTTGCTGCGCGTGCGGCCCGGCGAGAAGGTACCGGTCGACGGCATCGTCGTCGAAGGCAGCAGCGCGCTGGACGAGTCGATGCTTACCGGCGAGCCGATTCCCGTCACAAAACGGGTCGGCGACAAACTCATCGGCGCGACGATGAACACCAGCGGCGCGCTGGTGATGCGCTCCGAACATGTGGGCTCGTCCACGGTGTTGTCGCAGATCGTGCAGATGGTCGCGCAGGCGCAGCGCTCGCGCGCGCCGATGCAGCGCATGGCCGACGTCGTGGCGGGTTACTTCGTCGTGACCGTCGTGGCGATCGCGATGCTGACTTTCGTCGCCTGGGGCCTGTTCGGGCCGGAACAAGGCTGGGTGTTCGGCCTGATCAATGCGGTGGCGGTACTGATCATCGCCTGCCCCTGTGCGCTGGGCCTGGCCACGCCGATGTCGATCATGGTCGCCACCGGCAAGGGGGCCACCAATGGCGTGTTGTTCCGCGACGCGGCGGCGATTGAGAACCTGCGCAAGGTCGACGTGCTGATCGTCGACAAGACCGGCACCTTGACCGAGGGCCGGCCTGCGTTCGAGAAGGCACTGGCCACCGACGGTTTCAGCGAGCAGGAGGTGTTGCGACTGGCGGCGAGCCTGGACCAGGGCAGCGAACATCCGCTGGCCGAGACCATCGTCGCGGCTGCACGTGAACAGGAGCTGACACTGTCCAAGCCGGAGCAGTTCGACTCCGAATCGGGCATCGGTGTGCGCGGCCAGGTCGAAGGCAAGACGCTGGCATTGGGCAACGCCGCGCTGATGGAACAACTCGGTGTGAAGGTGCAGGCATTGACGGCGCAGGCCGAGGAACTGCGCGGCCAGGGTGCCAGCGTGATGCATCTGGCAGTCGACGGGCAGCTGGCCGGGCTGCTGGCGGTATCCGACCCGGTGAAGGCGACCACACCCGACGCAATGGGCGCGCTGCGCCAGCACGGCCTGCGCATCGTGATGGCCACCGGTGACGGCCTGACGACGGCGCGTGCGGTCGGCAAACGCCTGGGTATCGACGAGGTCCATGGCGAGGTCAAGCCGGCCGACAAGCTGGCGCTGGTCGAGAAGCTGCAGGCAGAAGGGCGGATCGTCGCGATGGCCGGCGACGGCATCAACGATGCCCCAGCACTGGCGCGTGCCAACGTCGGCATCGCCATGGGCACCGGTACCGACGTGGCGATGAACAGTGCCCAGCTGACGCTGGTCAAGGGCGACCTGCGTGGCATCGCAGTGGCGCGGGCCCTGTCGGAGGCGACGGTGTCCAACATGAAGCAGAACCTGGGTTTTGCCTTCGTCTACAACACGCTGGGCGTACCATTGGCCGCTGGCCTGCTGTACCCGTTCACCGGATGGCTGCTGTCGCCGATGATTGCGGCGCTGGCCATGAGCCTGAGTTCCGCGTCGGTCATCGGCAATGCGCTGCGACTGCGCCAGGCCAATCTGGCCGATATCGGCAGGCAACCATGAAAGCTGCGAGATCCGCCGCCGGCCGGACCATGACCGCCGGGACAAGCCGGCGACGGTGGCGCGGATACGCAGCCAGATTGCGGGCGTCGCGCCGCGGTCGCCCTGCGGCGCCGATCGCGATCGGCGCCTGTCAGCGCTGACTGGCCGCCGCCTGGTTCAGACTGTCGTGTTTGGCGCGGATCTGCGCCGGCCACTGTGCCTTGATCCAGGACAACACCGCCACAATCTCTTCGTCGCTGAGCACACCGTCGTAGATCGGCATCGCGGTGCGGTAGGACGTCATGCCCGCGCTGCTGGCCACGCCGTATTTGGTGATCCGAAACAACACTGCGTCCGGATGGTGCCAGGTATGGCCGGAAGCGTCGTGGGGCGGCGCCGGCAACAGGCCTTGTGCGTCACGTTGTTGCCAGTTCGGCTGCCCCTGCAACTGCTCGCCATGGCAAGCCGCGCAATGGCGCACATAAACCTGCTCGCCGATGGCCAGCAGCCGGGCGTCGTCCGGCCGCAAACTGCCGGGCGGCGCCGGCGCGAACGGGTTGCCGACAAACATCGCCAGCAAGGCGCTCAACAGCGCCAGCGCCAATGCAGACGCGATACCGATCCACAGCACAGATTTCATGTCTTCTCCTCGAATCGACGCTTCGCCACGCCCAACCGGGCGGCGCCAGGCTGCACCCGGTCTATCCGCTTGATGCGATCGATCTGGTTGACAGGGTCGAATGACCGTTCAGTCCTCATCGACATCCGGTTTGGCCCAGGGCAGCCACAACATGCGATCCAGTCGCAACCATCGCCGGTGCCGGAACTCCGGCAGTCCGATCCGCATCGCCAGATGGCCGTCTAGCGGTTGGGCCCGATAGGTGCCGAACAGGCGGTCCCACCAGGGTAGATTGAAGCCGAAGTTGGAGTCGGTCTCCTGCCGATAAATCGAATGGTGTACCCGATGCATGTCGGGCGTCACCACGAACCGGCGCAACACGCGGTCAATCCGCGTCGGCAATGCGACGTTCGCATGGTTGAAGATGGCGGTTGCGTTAAGCACCACTTCGAACACCAGCACCGCCAGCGCCGGCGCGCCGACCACGGCGATGGCGGCGAACTTGATCAGCATCGACAACAGGATCTCGAGCGGGTGAAAACGCAGGCCGTTGGTGACATCGAACTCCGTATCGGCATGGTGCATCCGGTGCAATCGCCAGAACACCGGCACCCAATGAAACAGCCGGTGTTGCAGGTAGATCGCCAGGTCCAGCACCAGGAACGCGAGCACCACCGCAAGCCAGTCGGGCATGGCCAGCACAGGCAGCAGCCCCCAGCCCTGCTGCTGCGCCAGCACCGCCCATCCGACCGCCGAGACCGGAAATACCAGCCGGACCAGCGCCGCATCGAGCGCCACGATTCCCAGGTTCGATGGCCAGCGCAACACCCGGCGCACCGTGCGCCCTCGCCGTGGCACGAGGACCTCCGCGACGGCCATGACCGCGAACACCCCGAAAAAAGCGCCCAGCCGGATCAGCGTCTCAATCGACGGCACATCAGCCATTGGGATGCCGATGGTGGATGTCCGCAAACCGCAGCCGGTTGTGCATCAGCATCAAGAGCGTGCGCGTGAAGCCGGGCCGGCCTATTTCTGCACCGGCTCCAGTGTCAGCACGGTCATCGCGCCATTGGCGTCCTCGACGGTGAACAACACCTTGTCGCCAACCTTTGCCTTGGTCAGCAGTGCCGGATCCTTGACGCGGAACACCATGGTCATTGGCGGCATGTCCAGGTTCTTGATCACGCCGTGCTTGATCGTGATCTTGTTGGCGCTCAAGTCGATCTTGCGCACCTCGCCATCGGCCTCGGGCAAGGTCGCCATCGCGGCGGTCGAGAGTGTCAGGACAAGAGCGGCCAGCAGTCGGGAGGTTTTCATGATTTTTCCTTCGGGTTGAAGTGAAATGAAGGCATTGGAGGCGGGCAACGCCGGGTAGTGGGTAACGGAATGCGGGCGGCTCAGTTGGCAGCCACCATGATCTTGCCCACCATGCCGGCCTGGAAGTGGCCGGCGATCAGGCAGGCGAAATCGAAGCTGCCGGCCTTGTTGAAGGTCCAGACGATGGTGCCGGTCTTGCCTGGGGCGACATGCGCCATGTAGGGCTCGTCGTGCTCCATGTTAGGGAACTTCATCATCAGCGCGGCGTGTTCGTCCAGGTCCTTCCTGGTGCCGATGACAAATTCGTGCATGACCTTGCCGTCGTTCTTGAGTACGAACTTCAGCGTGTCGCCCTGCTTGACATCAATCTTCTCCGGTGAGAAGCGCATCGTGTCGGTCATCGACACGGTGATGGTGCGTTTCACCGCCCTGGCGTCGCCGGCGATGCCCCAGGGCTTTTGCTCCTTCACAACGGGGGTGTCCTTCTTGGCATGGGCGGCATCGCCGTGGGCCAGTGCCAGGGCGCTTGTGGCGGCGATGGTAACGGCGAGCAGGGTCTTGAAAAGCGTGTTCATGGGTGTCCTTTGCGTGGTTGAACAGGTGATCGATATGCGGGTGGTGCGGGTCGTGCGGGTGGTGATGCCTTCGTGCAATGCCGTCCTGCGTCAATGGCCGCGGTGCGCGCCTGTACCGGGCTTGCGAACGGTCAGCGTGGCGGACGGTGTCTTGCCGGTCGAGGCGACGACCGCCGGGTTGTGCAGGCCCGGCACGGTGCCGTCGACCGCAGCCATCTCCGACTTGAAGCGCGCCGGCTCCGGCAGGCTGCCGGTCCATTCGAACGATTGCGTGCCGGCCGGTTGCTTGAACCAGCCCGGGTCGCTGTAGTCTCCCGGCTTCTGGTCGCGGCGTACCTTGAGCATGCTGAACATGCCGCCCATCTCGATCGGCCCATACGGCCCGGTACCGGTCATCATCGGCAGCGTCTGGTCGGGTATCGGCATCTCCATCTCGCCCATGTCGGCCATGCCGCGTTCGCCCATCACCATGTAGTCGGGCACCAGTTTCTGGATCTTGGCGACCAGGCCGCGGTGGTCTACGCCGATCATGTTGGGCACGTCGTGGCCCATCGGATTCATCGTGTGGTGGCTCTTGTGGCAATGGAAGGCCCAGTCGCCTTCCTCGTCGGCCAGGAAGTCGATCTGGCGCATCTGGCCCACCGCGATGTCGGTCGTGACCTCGGGCCAGCGCGAGCCCGGCGGCGTCGGCCCGCCATCGGTGCCGCTGACGACGAACTCATGGCCGTGCAGGTGGATCGGGTGGTTCGTCATCGTCAGGTTGCCGATGCGGATGCGCACCTGGTCGCCCTGGCGCACATTGAGCGAATCGATGCCGGGGAAGGCACGGCTGTTCCAGGTCCACAGGTTGAAGTCGGTCATCGTGTTGGGCATCGGCGTCGTGCTGCCCGGGTCGATGTCATAGGCGTTGAGCAGGAAGCAGAAGTCGCGCTGTACCTCCTGGATCAGCGGATGCTTGTCCTTCGGATGCGTGACCCAGAAACCCATCATGCCCATTGCCATCTGCGTCATCTCGTCCGCATGCGGGTGGTACATGAAGGTGCCCGGCCGGCGCGCGATGAACTCGTAGACGAAGGTCTTGCCCACCGGCACCGCCTTCTGGTTCAGTCCGCCGACACCGTCCATGCCGTTGGGCAGGCGTTGTCCGTGCCAGTGGATGGTCGTGTGTTCCGGCAGCTTGTTGGTCAGGAAGATGCGCACCCGGTCGCCCTCGACCACCTCGATCGTCGGGCCCGGGCTCTGGCCGTTGTAGCCCCACAGCGTCGCGTTCATGCCCGGTGCGATCTCGCGCACCACCGGTTCGGCGACCAAGTGGAATTCCTTGACACCCTGGTTCATACGCCAGGGCAGGGTCCAGCCGTTGAGTGTCACGACCGGGTTGTAGGGTCGCCCGGTGCCGGGCACCAGCGGTGGCGCAGTATCGGGCTTGGCCATGATCACCGGCTCCGGCAAGGCGGCCATCGCCACCCGGCTGACCGATGCGGCAGCGACTGCCGTCAGGGCAGCGCCACCAAAGAAATTGCGTCGATTCATTGTGCTTGTCTCGTATGGGTTCGCATGTGCGCACGGGGCGTCGTGTTCAGTGGCCGGCAGCGGCGTCACCGCCTCCACCACCTGCGCTGGCAGTCGCGCCTGCAATGGCGCCGGGACTGGTGCCGGTCAAGGCGGACTGCAGATCGACTTCGGCCAGCCAGAAGTCGCGCTGCGCCTCGATCGCGCTGTTGACCGCCATGACCTGGGCCCGGCTGTCGGCCAGCAGGTCCCAGGTGCTGGCGAGCATGCCGTTGTAGCGCAGCAGCATTTCCTCGCCGATGAACTTGCGCAGCGGCACCACTTCGTCGCGATAGTGGCGTGCCAGGTCGTACGCCGTCCGGTAGCCGAAGTAGGCCTCCCGCGCTTCGGACCGGGCATTGACCGCCACCTCCTGCACCCGGCTTGCGGACTGTTGGTAAATCGCCGTGGAACGTGCATTGCGCGCGCCGCCCCAGTCGAAGATCGGCAGCGGCAACTCCAGTTCGACACCGCGCCGCACCTCCCGGGTTTGCTCCGCGTTGTCGAAGATGCTGTCGCGCCCCACCCCCAGCGTCATGCCGTCGACATAACCGGTCACCTTGGTGAAACCCAACTGTTCGGCCAGGTAGCGCGATTCCGCCATCGCCGAACGCACGTCGAGCCGTTCGCGCAGCGCGCGCGCCTCGACATCCGCCATGGCAGCGGCGTCCTTCGGCAGGTCCGGCAGGCGATCGGCCAGCGTGAACTGGGTCTGCGCGCCCCACAAGCCCATCAGCCGCGTGAGTTTCTCGCGCGCAGCAAATGCCGCCTGCTGTGCACGCGCCAATTGCGCGGTGGCGTCATTGAGGGTCAGCTGTTCACGCGCCTGGCGCAATTTGCTCCAGTTGCCGACCCGGGCCATGCGCCGCGCCAGTTCGCCACCGGCTTCTGCCGCTTCCTTGACGTCGGCCATGTACAAGGCGGTCTGTTGCGCAGCCACCGCCGAGACCCAGGCCTTGCGGGTATTGGCAGCCAGGCGTATCACCTCCTGCGCCGCCTGCAGCTTGGCCAGTTCATGTTGCTGGTTCTGCCACTGGTACTTCCAGGGCAGTGTCAGCAGGCCCACCAGGTTGAAACTCAAAAAACGCTCGATTTCGACCTCGTCGCCCTGGCGAAAGCGCCCGAGCGAGAAGTGGGGATTGGGCAAGCGCCCCGCCTGGACGCGCAACGCGTCACTGACACCGAGCGTGGCCAGAGAAGCACGCAGACCGGGGTTGTTGAGCAACGCGATACGCACGGCAGACTCGGCGCTCAACGGTGTCTTGAGCCATTCGTTGATGGTGGCGTCCACACTGGCAGCGGATTTGTCTCCCGGGCTCAGCGCGACCTCGACACCGCCGGTCTTGCCGGCCACCAGCGCCTGTACGTCGGACACGCCGCCGTCGGGTGACAAGGAGGCACAACCCGCGAGCATGAAGGCCGCCAGCAGGGCCGCCGTCAAGCGCATGGGTCTGGCGGTGTTGCGGTTAAATCGACTCTTCTTGTTCATGGTTTCTTCTGCCCCATGCCGTTGCCGTCGGCCTTCGGTGTCGTGGCTGTGGCCGCTTCCTTGGCCTTGGCCTGGGCTGCCTCCCATTTCAGGATGTCGATGTGCCCGCGCGTGAACTGGCCGACCTCGGCATTCGCCGCCTTCCACTGCAGCGCGCCGGTCTCGACGCCCTTGGGTGTATCGACAAAGATGGATCGGTACGACACCTGTGGTACCGGGCTGGCCGGATCGGTGGCCTGCGCCTGCGCGCTGGCGGCGAACGGAACGCATGCCCACACGCCACACCATAAAAGTAAGTTCTTGTTCAATGCTGACTCCAAAACAGCGGTGAGACGGTCAATAGACCATCATCGCGCGCGACATGGCTGCCCAAACCAGGCAATCGCGGACGAACTAAGGCTAGGGAGTCAGGCTTTTGGTGGCTTCAACGCCAGCGCGCGTTCGGCGCTGATGAAGCCCTGCGCAGCAAGTTGCGGCGCGGCAAGACGAACGGGGCCATACTCAGGCACCGCGAGTACATTCAATACTGCCACCGTATGGCATGTCTGGCACATGGCGCAGGTTCCACAGTGATCGGTGTTGCCTGCAGCAATGGCGTCGTCGCCCACATGCCCGTCACAGCCACCGGCGCCGGCCAGTTTGTCCCCGGGCGCGGCATGATCATGCACCGAGCCCGATCCGATCCTGTGCCCGATTGCGTGATCATCGTGCGCATGGGCGTGATCACCCGAATGGGAGGCTTCGGCCGCCGCCGTCGAATGGGCGGAACCCGAAAACGCCATCTGCACCGCCATCGCGTCGCCGATCCAGCCGCGCAGAGGCAGCACAAGGACCAGCAGGACGAACAGGAATCGGCGCATCGGGGGATGATAGCCAGAAATCGGAAAAGTTTCCTTCAAGCCCCTATGGAAACCCGGCCTTCGCATCCGATGCCGGCGCGGTCAGCGCCCTGCCGGCTCATACATGCCGGTGGGCGTGGCCCGCTGGCAGGTGGTGGGAAACCCGATCGGCCCGTTCGTGCAGGGCTTCGATGATGCGGCACTTGGGTCCGGTACCGTCGCAACGCTTGCGCAGATCCAGCAGGTCACGCTGCAGGACCCGCAATTCGCGCAGCCGCTCGCGCACATGGGCGATATGGGACTCCAGTGCGTCGTTGGCAATCGCGCAATCGGCCTTGCTCGACAGGTCGAGATGAAGCAAGGTGCGCACCTCGTCGAGCGACATGTCCATCGCCCGGCACAAGCGGATGAACCGCAACTGGTGCACATCGCGGTCGTCGTAACTGCGGTAGCTGTTGTCGGCGCGCGCGCCGGGCGCCAGCAAACCCACCTTCTCGTAGAAGCGGATGTTCGCGGCCGAGACACCGCTGCGCGTTGCGGCTTGCCCGATCCGGTAACAGGGACTTTCTCGCGCCATGGCTTGACCTTCAAGTGGGTTCAGGGTTTCCAATGGTCCCACAGGAGAGAGCGAGATGCCAGAAGCCCACAACCACAACCACAACCACGCCCTCACCGCCGATCGTCCGCAAGGCTGCGGCCATGAGCCCACCCGGTCCCGCAGCGCAGACCCGAGCGGCCGTGCAGCACATGATCCCGCGGCGAAGGACCCGCAAGCGGGCGCCGCCTGCTGCGCCGGCGCGCCGATGGCGATCGGTGCAGCGGCCGCCGACGCCACGCGCCCCGGCAGCAAGCGCACCGCCATCCATATCCGCCAGATGGACTGCCCGACCGAGGAAGGTCTGATCCGGTCGAAACTCGCCGCGATGGCCGGCGTCTCGGGCATGGAGTTCAACCTGATGCAGCGGGTACTCACGGTGGCCCATGCGCCTGGAGGCGTGGCGCCGGTGCTGCAGGCGATACGGTCGCTCGGCTTCACGCCGGAAGTCATCCACACTGACTCCGCACCGCCGCCGACAGCCGAAGACCCCAAGCCCTGGTGGCCGCTGATACTCGCCGGCCTGGCTGCGCTGGCGGCGGAAGCCGTCGGCTGGTTCGGGCAAGCGCAATGGCTGGCCGCCCTGCTCGCGCTGGCGGCAGTGGCCGGCAGCGGCCTGACGACCTACCGCAAGGGCTGGATCGCGATCCGCAACCGCAACCTCAACATCAATGCCTTGATGAGCATCGCGGTTACCGGCGCCCTGCTGCTGCAGCACTGGCCGGAGGCGGCAATGGTGATGGTGCTGTTCACACTGGCCGAACGGATCGAGGCCTTGTCGCTGGACCGGGCGCGCAATGCGATCCGCGACCTGATGAAACTGGCGCCCGATATCGCCACCGTGCTCCAGCCCGATGGCCGCTGGCAGTCCATGCCGGCGCGCACGGTCGCGCTGCAGGCCCGGGTGCGGGTCGGCCCGGGTGAACGGATTGCGCTCGACGGCGTGATCGTCAAGGGCCGCACCAGCGTGAACCAGGCGCCGATCACCGGCGAAAGCCTGCCGGTGGACAAGCAGCCGGGCGACCCGGTGTTCGCCGGCACCATCAACCAGTCGGGCGCGTTCGAATACCGGGTCAGCGCCGCGGCCGGCAACACCACGCTGGACCGCATCATCCATGCGGTCGAACAAGCCCAGGCGGCCAAGGCCCCGACCCAGCGCTGGGTCGACCGGTTTGCCCGCGTCTACACCCCCCTGGTGCTGGCGCTGGCCTGCGCGGTGGCCCTGCTGCCGCCGCTGCTGGGCCTGGGTGGCTGGCTGGACTGGATCTACAAGGCACTGGTGCTGCTGGTCATTGCCTGCCCTTGTGCACTGGTGATCTCCACGCCGGTCACCATCGTCAGCGGCCTGGCGTCGGCAGCACGCAAGGGCATCCTGATCAAGGGCGGCGCCTTCCTGGAGCGCGGGCGCGAACTCGCCTGGCTGGCACTGGACAAGACCGGCACCATCACCCATGGCCGGCCGGTGCAGACCGACTGGGAAGCGGCCGACACGGGTATCGACAGCGCCGGGCGCCAGACGCTGCGCAGCCTGGCCACCAGCCTGGCGTCACGTTCGGACCATCCGGTGTCGCAGGCGGTCGCCGCAGCCGCCATGCGCGACGGCATCCTGCCGCTGGACGTAGACCATTTCGAAGCCTTGCCGGGCCGCGGCGTGCGCGCTCGCATCGATGGCCGCGAATGGAGCCTGGGCAACTGGCGCCTGGCCCAGGACATGGGCCTGGCCAGCGCGGCCTTGCAGCAAGGCCTGGCGCGCTGGGCCGACCAGGGCAAGACCGTCGTGATGCTGATGGATACCGACGCAGTGCAGGCGCTGTTCGCGGTGGCCGACACGGTGAAACCCGGCAGCCGCGACGCGATTGCGCAACTGCATGCGATGGGTATCCGGACCGTCATGCTCAGCGGCGACAACGAGGCGGTGGCCCGCGCCATCGGCAACACCGTCGGCCTGCACCAGGTGCATGCGAACCAGCTGCCCGACGACAAGCGCCCGGTGATCAAGGCGCTGGCGGCGCAAGGCGTCGTCGGCATGGTGGGCGACGGCATCAACGACGCGCCGGCGCTGGCCCGTGCGGACATCGGTTTCGCGATGGGCGCGCTGGGAACCGATACCGCGATCGAGACCGCCGATGTGGCGCTGATGGACGACGACCTGCACAAGATCGCCCGCTTCGTGCGCCTGTCGCGTGCCACCCATGCGGTGCTGGTACAGAACATCGCGCTGGCACTGGGCATCAAGCTGGTGTTCCTGGCACTCGCGATCGGTGGCTTGGCGACCATGTGGATGGCGGTGTTCGCCGATGTCGGTGCCAGCCTGCTGGTGGTGGGCAACGGACTGCGGTTGCTGCGCAAATAGGGCGGCGCACACCGGCCGGTTTCGGCCGGATCGGCGCCGGCCGGCCGATGACGCAGGTGGATAATCATCCGCACCATGAGCACCGACACCCCGTCCCCGGTACCCGCACATCTGCACGCCCTGGCCAGTCCCTGGTGGAGCGCCGGCGATTCCATCACCGATGTGCGCGGCATCGAGGTCGGACAGTTCACCGACACGCGGCGGCCCACCGGCTGCAGCGTGGTGATTGCGCGCGACGGTGCGGTGGCCGGTGTCGATGTGCGCGGCGCGGCGCCCGGAACCCGCGAGACCGACCTGTTGCATCCGTCGAACCTGGTCGACACGGTGCATGCCATCCTGCTTGCCGGCGGCAGCGCCTGGGGCCTGGATGCCGCCGCCGGCGTGATGCGCTGGCTCGAGGAGAACGGCATCGGCCTGCCGGTGCATTACGGCCTGGTGCCGATCGTGCCGGCTGCGGTCTTGTTCGACCTGCCGGTCGGTGATGCACGTATCCGTCCGGACGCGGCCGCCGGCTACCAGGCCTGCCAGCAGGTCAGTGGCCAGGCACCACAAGCCGGCAATGTCGGCGCTGGTGCCGGCGCCCTGGTCGGCAAGTTGTTCGGCATCGCCGGGGCGATGAAAGGCGGCATCGGCAGTGCGTCGCTGACGGTCGATGGTGTCACCGTCGGCGCGCTGGTGGCCTGCAATGCGCTGGGCGACGTGGTCGACCCGGCCAGCGGCCAGGTGCTGGCCGGCGCCCGGCTGGACGACGGCCGGACACTGCGCGACATCCGCCGCGCGATCCTGGCCGGCGACAAGCCGCGCCCCCTGCTGGCCGGCACCAACACCACGCTGGGCGTGCTGGCCACCGATGCGGTGTTGACCAAGGCGCAGGCGCATCGCCTGGCCCAGGTGGCCCATGACGGCCTGGCACGCGCGATCAACCCGGTGCACACGATGTCGGACGGCGACACGGTGTTTGCGATGGGTACCGGCCGCGCCGGAAAACCGGCGGCGATGATGCAGCTGGCCACGCTGGCGGCCGAGGTGACGGCCCGCGCCGTGGTGCGGGCGGTGCTGGCGGCGCGCGGCATCACGGTCGGTACGCAACACTGGCCTGCCGCGGCCGACCTGGCCACGGCGCCCGGTTTGCCGACCTGACCCGATGCCCCGCACGATCCGCTACACCTTGTTGTCGCTGCGCGAGATGATCGTCTCGGCAGGGCCGTTCATCCTGCTGGCGGTTGGCTTGCTCAGCCTGGCCTACTGGTGGCTGGACCCGATTCCGCCCAAGCAGGTGCGCCTGGCCACCGGCCCGGCACAAAGTGCCTACGCCGAGTTCGGCTTGCGTTATCAGAAGGCGCTGGCGGCCAGCGGCATCGAGGTGGTGTTGCTGCCCAGCGAAGGATCGTCGGACAACCTGCGCATGGTGCAGGAAGGACAGGCCGACCTCGGCTTCGTGCAGGGCGGCAGCGGCAAACCCTCGGAGGACGACGGCATCGCACCGGTGTCGCTGGGCAGCCTGTTCGTCGAGCCGGTCTGGTTGTTCTACCGCGAGGATGCCGCCCGCCGGATCCACCCATCGGCCACGCTCGCCAGCCTGGGCGACCTGCGCGGACTGCGTATCAATGTCGGAACGCCGGGCAGCGGCGTGCCGCAGCTGATGGCGTCGCTGTTCGAACTCAACAAGATCGAGCCCGACGCCGTGCGCTTGTCGCAACTCGGCCAGACCGATGCGACAGTGGCGTTTCTGGACGGCAGCATCGACGCGCTGGTGTTCGCGTCCGCGCCGGAGTCGCTGATGGTGCAGATGCTGCTGCTGACGCCCGGCGTGCGGCTGATGGACTTTGCGCAGAACGAGGCGTATTCCCGCCGCCTGCCGTTCCTGGCGCCGGTGATCCTGCCGCGTGGTGTTGTCGACCTGGCGGCCGACCTGCCGGTCGCCGATGTGCGCCTGGTTGCCACCACGACGACGCTGCTGGCCGCACCGGGCCTGCATCCGGCGGTGCTGCAATTGTTCTCGCAGGCGTCGCTGGGCATGCACGGCGGCGCCGGCTGGTTCAGCCGTTCGCGCGAATACCCGATGGCGGTCAATGCCGAGTTTGCGCTGGCCAAGGAGGCGGAACGCACGATCCGCAGCGGCGTGCCGCTGCTGCAACGTTACCTGCCGTTCCAGCTGGCCAACCTGCTCGAACGCATGTGGCTGTCGCTGGGCATCATCCTGGCACTGCTGCTGCCGCTGTCCCGGATCGTGCCGCCGCTGTACGAGTTCCGCATCCGCTCACGGGTATTCCGCTGGTATGCCCAGTTGCGTGACATCGAGGACCGCGTCGCCGAGGACGGCGAGAGCAACACGGAACTGCTGCAGGAACTCGACCAGCTCGAGGCAAGGGTCGGCAAGGTGGTGATCCCCTTGTCGCATGCCGACGAGCTTTACGCCCTGCGCAACCACATCAACCTGATCCGGCAAAAGCTGTCGTCCGGCTGATCCGAGGCCGGGCGCGCCGGGCTCAGAAACGGATGTCCACGCTGTTGCGCAAGGCGGTCTGCGCGACCGCATCGAGTGCATCTTCCACCGGGTCGGTCGAGATGACGCGCAGATGGCCCTGGGCATGCAGTTGTTCGCAGGCCCGGCGCGAGAGCGACTGGATGAAACCGAGCGCATCGGAAAACAGCAGCAGGCTGCCGTTGGCGCTGGTCCATGCCAGCCGGGTCCGTGTCCAGCCGCCTTCGGCCATCAGGGCGACCCAGCTGCCGACCACCAACTGGCCGGACAAGGCGCCATCCGGCCGGGCCGTGGTATCGAGCGCCATGTCGACGAAGCCGGAGGCCAGTGCCTCCGAGGGCACCAGCCAGGCACTGTCGGAGGCATCCCAGCGCGCCGCCCGGGTCAGCGCGGCGTCGGCCGGCTCGGCGCTCTCGGTGTCGGCGAAGGCTGCTTCGTCGAGTCCGCGCCGGTGCAATTGCGCCAGCGTGTCGAAGAAAACCTCGGTCTGCTGCGCCGGGCACTCGATCGACGCCAGCCCCTGCTGCAGCACCTTCAACAATGGCGCCTGCATGCGGCGCAAGGCCGCGGGGTCGAGCCGGGTCAGCGCCGGCTGCGCACTCCACATCAGCTCATCGATCAGTCCGGCATAACCACCGGGATCGTCCGCGCCCGTGCGGTCGGACATGCGCGCCTGCGCCACCACCAGGGCCCACGGCCCGCACAGGAAGTCGAGCACGACCGACGGCACCAGCACCGCGTCCGGCCGGGCCAGCACCTCGCGCACCATGGTCTCGGCCAGCGCGGCGCGTTGCTCCGCCTGTTGCAGCGCCTGCACCGCGCGGGCGATCTGGCGTCGTTCGCGCCCCGCCGGTTCGTCCCAGATCGAGAGCAACCGGGCCAGGGCCGACTCGAACGGATCGGCGTTGTCGATCGCCCCGCCGGCCAATGGGGCTACCGCGTCGCGCAGCGGATCCATGAAGCCGCTGAAGCCGCGCGAGTCGACCGATTCGAACGCGATGCTGCGATGGGTGATCTCATGCAGCAGGCGCCGCGCCGGATGCTGCTTGTGGCTGAAGAAGCGCGGGTCGACCAGCGCCAGGCGCAACAAGGCCGGCTCCAGCGCCGCGACCAGATCCTGTACCGGACCCAGCAGCCGGGCATCGTGGCTGATGTTGTCGACCATCAAGGCCACCACCTCGAGTGCCAGGCTCTGGTCCAGGCCGTGTGCGGCCCGGCGCAATTGGGCGCGGCTGCCGGCGCGCAAACCGACGTCGGCATCGGCCGGCAGGGTCTCGATCCGGCGCATCACCCGGTCGACCTGCGCCATGTCGCGTACCGCATCGAGTGCGGCCGGCTCCGTCGGCCGGAATGCCGAGGGCGTGGCTTGCGCCGCGGCGGCGTCGTCCGCATGCGGGTCGGTGGCGCCGGACTGGGGCTGCAACACCGTATCATCGAACGCCGGATGGAATTGCCGCGCGATGTCGGCCTGCACGTCGGCCGGCCCCTGCACCAGGAACTGGCGCAGTCGCTCGAAGGTCAAGGCGCGGGTGTCCGCTCCAGCCTCGGCTTGCGCCGGCTTGGCGTTGCCAGCGTCCGTCGCGCCCGCACCCACACCCCGTGCACGCAGGTCGGCACACAGCTGCCGGTAATAGATATCGAGTTCCTGGCCCAGGGCACCGGACATCAGCGACAGCCAGCCGTTGCGCACGACCGCCGGCACCGGCAGCTGGCCCAGCGCGGTGGCCAGCGCATCCACATAGATGACCGGGCGCAGGGGATTGCGTTCGAGTTGCACCTGCTCCAGACCGAGCAGGGTGCACATCAACTGGTTGAGTTCACCCAGCGCCTGGTCTGCCGCAATCTGCACCGCATGGCGCACGCGCGCGCCGTCGACGCTTTGCTGCACCTGCGCTGCATCCATCGTGGCGATCTGGTCGAAATGCGGCAGCGGCTGCGTCGATACCAGGGTCGCCGGTTCGCGCACCGCCATGCGCACGAAGCCGGACCGGAGTTCGTCGACGAAACGGGTGATGGCATCGGCCTCGCACTGGTTGAGCTGGCGCCGCGAGTCGGTGTGGCGCTCGCGTTCACGCCGGTCCGACGCGCGCGCCGCCATGTCGCGCAGCATGGCCCGGGCGTGGGCCACCAGGCGCGCCATCAACTCGGGCGCACCATCGACCGCATGGTCGATCGTGGCCTTGTACAACGCGGCGAAGCGTTGCGCCTCGTCCGGTTCGGTGACTTTCATCTCCGGTCCTCCATAGGGCCTGGTCGTCCTCCTGGCGTGCTGGCAGACCCTGAACCGGCAACGGGAAGCTTACTTCAAGGCCTTGAAGCGCATCCGTTTGGGCTTGGCGCCCTCCTCGCCCAGACGACGTTTCTTGTCGGCCTCGTACTCCTGGTAGTTTCCATTAAAGAAGGTCCACTGGCTATCCCCTTCGCAGGCCAGGATGTGGGTGGCGATCCGGTCCAGGAACCAGCGGTCATGGCTGATCACCATGACCGAGCCGGCGAACTCGAGCAGCGCATCCTCGAGCGCACGCAGGGTTTCCACGTCCAGGTCGTTGGATGGCTCGTCGAGCATCAACACATTGCCGCCGGCAATCAGCGTCTTGGCCAGGTGCAGCCGGCCGCGTTCGCCACCGGACAACATGCCGACCTTCTTCTGCTGGTCGGCGCCGTTGAAG
>JBFJZP010000003.1:0-22439 GCA_041622095.1 Burkholderiaceae bacterium
ATGTCCGCAAGGTGCGCATCACCATGGCGGAAAAGAAGCTCGACTACCAGTACGTGACCGAGAACGTCTGGGCCGGCGATACCCGGATCAGCGAGTCGAACCCGCTGGGCAAGGTGCCATGCCTGGTCATGGAAGGTGCAGAAGCCTTGTTCGACTCGCGGGTGATCGTCGAGTACCTCGAGAACCTGTCGCCGGTGGGCAAGCTGATTCCCGTCAACGGGCGCGAGCGGGCCGAGGTCAAGACCTGGGAGGCACTGGCCGACGGCGTGCTCGACGCCGCCATCCTGGCGCGGCTCGAAGCCACCTGGGATGGACGCACCAAGGCACAGCGCAGCCAGGCCTGGATCGATCGCCAGCTGTCCAAGATCGACGCCAGCCTCAAGGCGATGTCGCGCGGGCTGGCCGACAAGCCCTTTTGCGCCGGCATCCACCTGAGCCTGGCCGACATTGCTGTCGGATGTGCGCTCGGTTACCTGGACTTCCGTTTCCCGGAGATCACCTGGCGCGCCGACCATCTGAATCTGGCCCGGTTGCAGGACAAGTTGATGCAGCGTTCCAGCTTCGCGGACACCGTACCGTCCTGACATTGCGGCGCCGCGCGCCGGCGACTGGCCGCGACGCAGCGCGCTGGCAATCGGCGCTCAGCTGTTGGCGCGTCGGCGCAACCAGCGCATCAATGCGCCGATCACCGGCATCTGCTGGTACAGGCCGTGCGCCGCATCCCAGTAGTCCTGGTGCAGCGTGATCCGGCCTTGCGCGTCGAAACGCAGGTGGCTGGTGCCGGCAATCGTCTGCGCCACGCCGCGCCGGAATGCGCGAAACCGGAAATGGAAATTCCACAGCAGGAAACACTGGTCCCGGTCGACCACCTGGCCGGTCACGACGAAGTGCGGCTGCTCCAGCGTCTCGAACATGTGGCGGAAGATCTGCTGGATCTGTGCCAGGCCCTGCACATCGTTGAACGGGTCGATGAAGCGGGCGTCGAGCGCATAGATGCGGCCGAGCTCCGCCACCGACTCCGGCGTCAAGGACTCGAATGCGGCAATCGTCTGCGCCAGCGTGGTCGTCGGCATTGTCATCGGGTCACCCGGCCGACCAGCAGGAAGTAAAGCCGCCAGGGCAACAAGGCCAGCAGCTTGAGCCAGAGCGTGAAACGTTTCGGAAAATGGATCTCGAAACTGCCACGGGCCCAGCCACGCAATATTTCCTGCGCCGCCTGTTGTGGCGACAGCAGTGCCGGCATGTGGAACTCGTTGCGCGACGTCAATGGCGTTTCGACGAAACCCGGGTTGATGATCGACACCGCCACGCCCTTCTCGCGCAGGTCCAGATAGAGCGTCTGCGCCAGGTTGATCAAGGCCGCCTTGGTCGGGCCGTAGGCCAGGCTGCGCGGCAGGCCGCTGTAGCCCGCCACGCTGCCGACCAGGCTGACGAAGCCGCGGACACCACCCTCCTGCGGGTCGCGGCGCGCCAGCAGGTCGGGCAATACCGCGCCGAGCAGGCGCAGCGCACCAGAGTAGTTGATGTCGACATGGCGCAGCATGTCGGGCAGGTCGATCGCGTCGGCGTCCATCGCGGTGTAGTGTCCGGCGCAATACACCATGCCGTCCAGCGGCCCGAGCGCATGCACCTGCCGGCTGGCCTCAGCCACCGCCTGCGCGTCCGTGACGTCCAGCGGGATCGCCACCGCTCCGGCATGTTCCCGGGTGAACGCCAGCAGCGCCTCGTTGTTGCGCGCCGAGACGATGACCCGCGCGCCCCGCGCATGGAGTTCGGCGGCGGTCGCCTGGCCAATGCCGCTGGAGGCGCCAACCAGCCAGACGGTCTTGCCGGTCCAGTTCGACATCGGGGGATTCAGCGGCATCGGGAATAGTCTTTCGGGGGCATGCGGATCGCGGTTCCTGGCAGCGTGCTTCAGCGCTTGGTAAAGGACAAGGTGACCTCGCCGAGCCGGATGCCGAACTTGCGCATTTCTGCCTTGTTGAGCATCACGCGCTCGTCGACCAGGTACATCCAGTCGTCGAACTGCACCTCGATGATGCGGCCGTCGACCGGCAGCGCCATCGTGTAGTTCCAGTGCAGCGCGTTGCCGCTCTGCACGCCCTGGGCTTCGCCGACCACGTCGTCGGCGCGCCCGCTGAAGCGGCCATCGGGCAGCCGCTTGATGCGCCAGATGCGTTTTTGCCGGGTGCCGTCGGAGTACAGGAAGTCCTCGTCCAGCACGCCGTCGTCGCCGCTCCAGCTGCTGTTGATGACGACGGTGAAGCGCTTGACCACCTTGCCGCCACGGTCGGTGAAGATGCCGTATCCGTCGACGACGCCGTTGAAATAGTCCGGCAGGTTCAGCACCGGCTTCTCGGCGCGGTAGTCGCCGATCTGGGGTGCGGCGCAGCCGCTCAAGGCCAGTGCAGATGCGCCGGCCAGCAGCAATCCGCCGGTGCGCAACAGCAATCTTCGATTCATGGTGTGCCTTTCTTTCATGTGGCTGCGACATCCGTATCGACGATCCGGTGTCGGTGGTGCCGGTACAAGAGCGTGGCCGCCGCCAGCTTGAGCAGGCATGGCAGCAGGCAATACGCGATGGTCAATGCGCCCAGTGCGTCGGCTTCGCGTGCGCCCGGGGTATAGCCGAACAGCGCCAGCAAGGGCAAGGCCAGGCCGGCGGCCAGCGCCAGATTGAGCTTGGTGGCGAAGTTCCACCAGCCGAAGTAGGCGCCTTCGAGCTGGCCGCGATGGCCGGCCTGGGCGATTATTCCGGACAGCATCGCCCCCGGTAGTGCCAGGTCGGTGCCCAGTGCCAGGCCGGATGCCACGCACACCAGGATGAAGGCGGTGCTGTCGCCGGTTCCCAATGTCGCGGCCCAGACGAAGGCGGCCACCGCCAGCAGCATGCCGCACATCCAGCTGCGCGCCAGGCCGATGCGCCGCACCAGCCGCAGCCACAAGGGCATCGACAACGCCGCACTGATGAAATACGCGCCCAGGAACACCGGTTCCAGCGCGCGCGGAGCCTGCAGCCGGTCCTGCACGAAGAACAGCACCAGCGTGGCCGGAATCGCACTGGCGATCCCGTTGAGCACGAAGACGCCGAGCAGTCGACGGAACTGCGGCAATTGCAGAGGACGCCACAGGTTGTGCACCTGTGGCGTCTGGCGCGGTGCCGGGCGCAAGGCGCGGGTCCAGGCCAGCCAGCCCAGCAACAGGCTGGCGCAGAACAGCATCCAGGTGCCGGGCAGGCCCAGCAGGACCGGCGCCATCGAGGCCAGCACCACGCCGACCAGCGCCAGGCCTTCGCGCCAGGCCACGATGCGGCTGCGCTGGACCTCGTCGCCGCCGAGCATCGCACCCCAGGACTGGTGCGCCACGCTGAGCGCGCTGTAGGCGGCATAGGTCACGACCAGGAACACTGCGGCCCAGACCAGCAACCATTCGGGCTCGCGTGTTGCCGGAAAGAACAGCAGGCCGAAACCAGCTGCCAGCACCAGCGCCGCAAACGCACCCATGACCAGCACCTGGCGCGGCGAGCGCGCGAACAAGCGGTCGCACCAGCGGCCGATCACCGGGTCGATCAATGCGTCGAGCAGCCGTGCACCGAGCAGGATCAGGCCGAGCGTGGCCAGTGGCATGCCGAAGGTGGTGGCATAGTGGTTCGGCAGCACCACATACAGCGGCAAGGCGACAAAGGCCAGCGGCAGCCCGAGGGCGCCGTATTGCAGGCCCTGGCGCGGGGTAAGCGGCGTGTCGCTCGACATGGTGGCGTGTGGCCGGTCTCAGCGCGTGGCCGGGCCGAGCAGCGCCTGGCGCAGCGCCGGCTCGGAGGTGTCGGGCGAGAGCCAGATGCCGAAGAACAGGCGCGCGAACTCCGGGTCGGCGATGCGGCCGGTGAGCCGGCCGTTGGTCAGGAAGGCAGCGCCCGCCGCGGGCCGGTGCACGCCGGTGATCCGGTCGCCCTTGCGCACGTCCGGAAACGCGGAGCGCAGCCAGCCCTCCCAGGTCTGTTTGCGCGCGTCGGTCAGCGGCGCGAGACGTGCCATCTCGTCGATCGAGCGGCGCGTGATGTCGGCGTTGCTGAAGTCGCGCTGGTACAGCAGGTCCAGCGCGAAGTTGTAGCGGGCGTAATCCTGCGCCCGGAATCCGGGCTCCACCCACAGGCTGGCGTCGTAGACCGCGAAACCGAAGAAGGTAAAGCGCTTGCGCCCGGACAAGACCACCTCGCCGAGCAGGCCACCGAGTTCCGGCGGAGTGTTGGCCCGGGCGCCCAATGGCATCATTCCGGCTGCCAGTGCCAGCAGGGTTTCGCGGCGGCGCAACATCCCTGGCGTACCGCTGCTGCAGCGCGCCGCGGGATCGATCCGGGGAACGGCAGGGTGGTTCATGGCGTCGGCTTGACCAGCGTGTATTGCACGAGGTTGATGTTGCCCATGTCGAACGCGGCTTCGCAATAGCCGAGGTAGAACTCCCAGATGCGCATGAAGCGGGTGTCGAAGCCCAGTGCGGTGACCGCTTCGCGCTGGTGCAGGAACGCCTGCCGCCAGCGACGCAAGGTCTCCGCGTAATCCTGGCCGAAGGCCAGTTCGTCGACCACCTGCAAGCCGGCGGCTTGCGCCTCGCGCCGGAATTCGCGCGGGCAAGGCAGGCAGCCACCCGGGAAGATGTACTGCTGGATGAAGTCGCTGGAGCGGATGTAGCGGTCGAACAGCGCGTCGTCGATCACGATGCTCTGGATGCAGGCCCGCCCGCCAGGTTTGAGCAGGCGGTTCACGCTCTGGAAGTAGGTTGGCCAATATTCCCGCCCCACCGCCTCGACCATTTCGATCGAGCAGATCGCGTCGTACGGTCCGTCCTGGATGTCGCGGTAGTCCTGCAGCCGCAGGTCCACCGACGGAGTCGCTGCCTGGCCGGATGCCAGCGGCTTCATGCGTTCAAGCGCGTACGCGAGTTGCTCGGTGCTGAGCGTCACGCCGGTCACGCTGGCCTGGTAGCGCGTCACCGCCATTTCCGCCAGTGCGCCCCAGCCGCAGCCGATCTCCAGCACCCGGTCGCCGGCGCGTACGCCGGCCATGCGCAGTGCGCGGTCGACCTTGGCGTTCTGCGCCTCGCGCATGTCCTTGCCATGGTCGCCGTCGAACCAGGCCGACGAGTAGTTCATCGTGTCGTCCAGCCACAACTTGTAGAACGCATTGCCCAGGTCGTAATGCGCGTGGATGTTCTTCTGGCTGTTGCTGCGGGTGTTGCGGTTGAGCCAGTGCTTGAGGCGGTACAGCGTGCGGCCGGCCCAGCTGCCATAGATGGCGTCCTCGAGATGCTGGCGGTTGCGGATGAACAACTTGAGCAGTTCGGTCAGGTTCGGCGTGGTCCAGTCGCCGGCGATGTAACTCTCGGCGAAACCGATGTCGCCGGACTTGAGCGTGGCCGCGCAGACGTTCCAGTTGTGCAGCACCACCGTCGCATGGAGGGTGGCGTTGCGGTCCTGGGTCTGTCCGAACAGCTGCACCGTGCCGTCGGGCAGTTGAACCGTGAGTTGTCCGTGCTGCAGTCGGCCGAGCAGTCGCAAGGTGTTGCGGGCGGCGGCCGGGGCCTTGTGCAGCGATGTCGGGTAGGCAATGGTGCGGGTGTTCATGGCGTAGTCGTGAAGGAGTTCAAACAGGGGGGCGGTCCTGGCGGGTGACCGGCAATACCGGAGCGGCGGGTTTGGGTGTGAAAGCCACCCGCTTGCGCCAAAGGCGGGCGGCCTGCAGGTGGATCCGGCCGATGACGCCCAGCGTCATCGCCGGGTAGCGCCACAAGGCCCGGCGCAGCGTGGCCGGCGTCAGCACTTCGAGCGCGCCGCTGACGCTGGTCTGCAGCATCGTGCCTTCTCCATCGTCATAGTCGATACGCGCCACGCTGCGTTCGCCGTCGTGCCGGCTGCTGCGCAGGAAACGGAAGTGGTACTGGCCGCGTACCTGCAGGAACGGCGACACATGGAACTGCTTGGCGGCGTCGAGTCGTGCGCCCCAGCGCGGGGCGTCGAGCAGATAACAATGCCGCTCGCCGAAGGTGTTGTTGACCTCGACGACGATGGCACGCAATGCGCCGCCATCCGCCTGCGGGCGATGGCAGAACCAGAAACTCACCGGCTTGAACGCATACCCCAGCACCCGTGGATAACACTGCAGCCAGGCCTCGCCGTTGGCATCGGTGATGCCATGGCTGCGCAGCAAGGTGTCGAGCCATGCCAGTGCGCCGCCGGCCTGCGGGCCGCGTCCGTCGCCATGGTCTCGATCATGGAAACTCAGCGCCGCGGCGCGATTGCGCGCCAGGCAGGATTGCGCAGCGGCATGTGCCGGGTCCTGCATCGAACGCATCGGCAGCAGCAGGAAATAACCCTTGTACGCGAATGCATGGTGGGCCGGGCGCAGCCGGGTGTGGCGCACCTCGCCGAAACCGATCATCGGGAGCGCCGGGGCGCCATGGCCTGCCGGCTGAACCGTCGATCGATCGGTCTCGCTCATGCGGCCATCCGTTCGCTTGCGCGCGGGTCGATGTCGGCCAGCAGGTGCTGCGCAACGGCCAGTCCGGCCTTGAGCCCGTCTTCGTGAAAACCGTAACCCATCCACGCACCGCAGTAATAGGTGTTGCGCCGCCCCTGCAAGGACGGCACCTGCTGCTGGGCCGCGATCGCGGCGCGATCGAACACCGGATGGGCATAGCGGTATTGCCCCAGCACATCTGCTTCGCGGATCGGGCGCGACGGGTTGAGCGACACCAGCACCGGTTGTTGCCAGGGCAGTGGTTGCAGGCGGTTGAGCAGGTAATGCAGGCAGACCGCATGGTCGTGCGAGCCCGCCGACGCCGCGTTGGTGGCGGATTCGTAGTTCCAGGCGGCCCAGGCGCGCGGGTGGCGCGGCAATACCGTGGTGTCGGTGTGCAGTACCGCGAGATTCGGGTGGTAGCGGATTGACCCCAGCGTACGGCATTCGTCGGCGCTGGCGTCGCGCAACAAGGCCAGTGCCTGGTCGCTGTGCGTGGCCAGCACGACCCGGTCGAAATGCTCCGGACCCTGGTCGGTCGTGACGGTCACGCCATCGCGCTCGCCGTGGCGCTCGATCGCGCGCACCGGCGTGTTCAAGCGCTTGTCGGCGATCCCGGCGACGATCTTGTCGACATAGTGGCGCGCCCCGCCCTTGACCGTCCACCACTGGGGCCGGTTGCTGACCTGGTTCAGTCCGTGGTTGTGGCAAAAGCGGATCATCGTCGCGACCGGGAATTGCAGCATCTGCTCGGTCGGGCAACTCCAGATGCAGGCCACCATCGGCAGGAAATACCAATCGATGAAGGCCTGGCCGAAGCGGTTGTGCTGCAGGAATTCGCCCAGCGATTGCTGCAACTGCCACTCCTGCCCGGCGGACGCAATTTCCTGCGTCAGGCGGTTGAACCGGCCCAGGTCGCGCAACATGCCGAGGAACCGGGGGCTGGCGAGGTTGCGCCGCTGCGAGAACACGCTGTTGAGGTTGCTGCCGCTCCATTCCAGCTGCCGGTGGCTGCCGGCAACCCGGGCCTGCACCGAGAACGACATATCCGACGGACTGGTTTCCACGTTCAGTTCGGCGAACAAGGCGATCAGATTCGGATAGGTGCGCTCGTTGAACACCAGGAAGCCGGTGTCCACGCCGTGGCGGACGTTGCGCCCGTTCGCCGGCAATTCGACATCGACCGTATGGGTATGGCCGCCGAAATAGCCGCCGGCCTCGAACAGGCTGACGCGCGCTTGGCCGGCCAGCCGGTGCGCTACGGCCAGGCCCGAAATGCCGGAGCCGACGATGGCGATCCTCATGCTGCGCTCCCGTCGGGCATGTGATGACCCTGGAACAAGATTGCCGCGAAGCGCCCCGGAATCAACAAGGGGGAGGAGGAGGACGACCCCGGGGTTGCACCGGGACGCGAGGTGCCGGTACGGCTTCGCAGCAGCAAACCGGTCAGGAACCGGATCACACTGATGGGAGAGTGGAGTCGCGAACCCGTCGACAAGTTCCACAAGCAGGTATGCGGCGGTGAACCGGCGGAGGCGGATGTGTGACTCATGCGGGCAAGTATATACTGATTGGTAATTTCCAGACTACTCGGTATATACCCGGGTTGTGTGTCCGGGCTTGTTGACGTCCAATCTCAGTCAAGGGTGTTGTGTTGCTGCCGCCGGGTAGCCGGTTCATGATGGCGGAGTTGTCGGTGCAGGACCCTGGCGCTGGAGCGGGGTTTTCGGCCCCCCGCCTAAAATCCGGAGTTGTTCCGTACGCCGCACCGTTTGCCCTACAAAGGTCCCCATGCTGTATCCCGAACTGTTCAAACAACTCGAGTCCGTCCGCTGGGACATGGCGCGCGACATTCCCTGGGACAGCTTCGATGCCTCCCGCCTGTCTGACGAACAGGCGCAGACCATCAAGTTCAACGCGATCACCGAGTGGGCTGCATTGCCGGCCACCGAGATGTTTCTGCGTGACAACCGCCATGACAGCGATTTCTCGGCTTTCATGTCGATCTGGTTCTTCGAGGAACAGAAACACTCGCTGGTGCTGATGGAATACCTGCGCCGCTTTCGTCCCGACCTGGCGCCCACCGAGGCCGAATTGCACGACGTACGCTTCGAATTCGACCCGGCACCGGCCCTGGAGACCCTGATGCTGCACTTTTGTGGCGAGATCCGCCTCAACCATTGGTACCGCCGCGCCAGCCAGTGGCATACCGAACCGGTCATCAAGCAGATCTACACCAAACTGAGCCAGGACGAGGCGCGCCATGGCGGGGCGTATCTGAAATACATGAAGCAGGCGATCGGCCGTTTCGGCCTGGAGGCCAAGAGCGCCTTCGCCAAGGTCGGCGTGTTGATGGCCAGCGCGCGGCGCACGGCGCAGGCCATGCATCCGACCAACCTGCATGTGAACAAGTCGCTGTTTCCGAAGGACACGGTGCAAAGCCGCGTTCCCGATCCGCAGTGGCTCGAGCACTGGCTCGACCAGCAGATCAAGTTCGATGCGAGCTGGGAAGGCCGCGTGGTCGAACGCATCCTGCACAACCTGAGCCTGCTGTTCGATCGCAGCTTCGCCACCGTGCAGGAGCTCAACAAATATCGCAAGGAGCTCGCGCGCGAGCACGAGCGCCAGCTTGCGGCAACATCTTTACCCGGCGCGGCCTGAAGACGCGGAGGGCCCGCCGGTCAGGGCCAGCATGCGGTCGAGCTGGATATTCACCTTGCAGTCGCCGGGTGCGATGCCGGCCATGATGCGTTGTTCGCGCAGACTGGTGTCGCGCACCGGATGCTCCCCCATGCCAATGCCGTCGCGATTGACCAGGATCGCGACCCGGGGCATCGTCGTGTTGGCGCCGCGGCGCACCACCACGCCGATTTCCTGGTTGGCCAGCCGTACCAGTGATCCCGGAGAGTACACGCCGACCGCCTTGATCAGTGCCGCGCCGGCTTCGTCGATCGCACGCTTTTCGTCGAAGTAGACCGCCTGCATCGCCGCCGGCGCCGAGTCCGGCCGGCGCGACAACCGTGGCGACAGGTGCGCGGCGAACTTGTCGGCCCGCTGCAGCAGCCGGGCCAGGCGCTGGCCGACCGTCCGTCCGGCCAAAGGCCCCGGGCCGGTGGCATGGTGGTCGCGCACCGCCTCCAGGCAGATGTCGTCATGCAGGCCGGCCAGGCGCAGCAGGCGTTCCGAGCGCACCGCGTGGTGGTCGATCAGTTCGCGCTGCGCCTCGGTCGGCGGTTCATTCTGCGCCGCCAGCCGGTCCTGCAGTTCGGTCATCCCGATGTTCATCGTCAGCGCCGCCTTGCACAGGCTGTCGACCAGGTGCTCCGGCCAACCCAGTACGTCGCGTGCGGCCAGTGCGCACATCACGCTGACCAGCATCGAGTGGGTCGCGCTGTAGAGCTGGATCTCGCTGGATGCCAGATGGAACAGCGCGAACAGCGCGCCATCCGGATTACGTTCGGTCTGCTGGAGCAGTCGCTTGTGCAGACGCTCGAGTTCGTCGGTGAAATGGGCGCCCTGCATGTCGCGCAGCAGGCGATTGCCCTGCAGCTGCAGATCGAGCCAGTCGAGTTCGTCGCCCAGCGTGCGGTTGCGTGGTGTCACCAGGTCGTCGGTGGTGATCCGGACCTGCGCGATCTTGCCCAGTGTGCGTTCGCCGCGCACCAGCGCATGCAGCTTGCCGACGAAGGCTTTCTGGTGTTGCTCCGATTCCGACACGTCGACATAAAAGCCGTTGCCGCGCCCACGCACCGCTTCGAGGTCTTCCCGGGACACGATGACATGGCCCCTGCGGGCCAGCAGGATGCCGTTCTGGTCGCGCAGCGAGAACGGCAGTGGCTGGCCGATGGCGATCGACTCGACGACGACTTGCACCAGATTCATGGCAACGGCAGTTTAGTTCCACACGCGGCAACCGGCCTGTGGTTGACGCAGCATACCGCGTCCGGCGCCGCGGCAATCACAAGGCAAGCAGGCTTGTCGGGCGGTTTTTCCGGGCTTTTGCGGGTGGATAGCCGAATCACCGGTCTCGCCGCTCAAGGCGCCGGCGGACCGAACACCGCCTGCCACAAGGCCAGCACCGCGTCGCGTTCGGCGGTCAGCTCGGAGGCGGGCAACTGGGTCGGCGCTTCGTTGAGCCGGGCATGGTGCTGCACCCGGCGCAGTTCGCGATAGGCGCGGGCCGCGGCCGTACCCACGCCGTCGGGCAACAAGCCGGCATCCTGGGCCCGCTGCAGCAGCCCGATGTTGCCGCGATTGGCCACCAGGTCCTCGTGTTGCGCCGCCTGCGACAAGACCAGGAACTGCACCGCGAACTCCACGTCGACCATGCCGCCCGGGCTGTGCTTGACGTCGAAGCGCCCGGCCTTGACCGGATGTGCGGCGCGTACCTTGTCGCGCATCGCGACAATCTCGGCGCGCAGGTCGTCCGGATTGCGCGGCGCGGTGACGACCGCGCGGCGCACCGCGTCGAATCGTTCGCGCAGTCTTTCGTCGCCCAGCAGGAAACGGGCCCGGGTCATGGCCTGGTGTTCCCAGGTCCAGGCGGTGTTGCTGCCCCGTCGTTGCTGGTAGGCGGAATAGGCCTCGAAGCTGGTGACCAGCAGGCCGGAGTTGCCATTTGGCCGCAGCGCGGTGTCGATCTCGTACAGGTCACCCTCGCCGGTCTTGACCGTGAGCCAGTTGATCAGCTTGCGCACGAAGGTCGCATACACCTCGGCCGAGTTCTCGTCGTCGTCCTCGTAGACGAAGACGATGTCCAGGTCGCTGCCGTAGCCCAGTTCCAGCCCGCCGAGCTTGCCGTAGGCGATGATGGCCAGCCGCGGATCATCGCGGTGCCGGTTCTTCAGGCGGCTCCAGCACCAGCGGGTCGTGACCCGCAGCACCGACTGCGCCAGCGCGCTGAGGTCGTCTGCGACCTGCTCGACACTGAGCACGCCCTCGACGTCGCGCGCCAGCGTGCGAAACACTTCGGCATGGTGGGCCCGGCGCAGCAGGTTCAGCAGCGTCTCGTCGTCATCCTCTTCGGTGATGTGCAAGGCCTCGCGCCGTTCCTCGAGTTCGCGCTCGAAGTCCGCGCTCTGGAATCGTTCGGCCAGCATCGCACGATTGGCCAGCTCGTCGATGACGCCGGGGTGTTGCAACAGGTAACGCGCCGGCCACTTGGCATTGCCCAGCAGCCGCAGCAGGCGCTGGTGCACCGCCGGGCGTTCCAGCAGCAAGGCCAGGTAACTCTCGCGCCGAAGCAAGGGTTCGATCCAGTCGGCCAGGCGCACGCCGGCCTCGTCGGTGATCGTGGTCTCGCGGATCCAGGTGGCGGTGCGGTTGATCAGCCGGAACAGCCGCACACGGGAGTCGTCGCGCAAGGCGACGAAGCGCGGGTTGTCGCGCCAGCTGCTGACACGTGCGCGCAGGTCCTCGGGCAAACCTTCCAGGAAATCGTCGAAACTGACCGATGCGTCCATCGTCGACTGGCCGTTGCCGCAGCTCTTGCAGTCGGGCTTGCCGCCACCGAGCAATGCGTCGAATTCCTGGGCCACCACCTCGCGATGGCGGTCGAGTTCGGCCAGCAGGGGGCAGCTGCCGGCATAACCCATGGTGCGGGCGATCCAGGCCAGGTCGTCGTCGTTGGTGGGCAGCACATGGGTCTGCTGGTCATCCAGATACTGGATCCGGTGTTCCACCTGGCGCAGGAACAGATAGGCCGCTGCCAGTGCGTCGGCGGTGTCCTGGGGCATCAGGCTGGCACGCATCAGGCGCGGCAGGGCGTCGAGCGTGGCGCGGGTCCGCAATTCCGGAAACTGCCCGCCGCGCACCACCTGCAGCAACTGGACGATGAACTCGATCTCCCGGATGCCACCGCGCGAGAGCTTGACGTCGTTGGTGCGCTCCGGGCGGCCAGCGCTGCGCCGGGCCGCATGTTCGCGGATCTGCCGGTGCAGGATACGCAGCGAGTCGAAAACGTTGTAGTCGAGGTAGCGCCGGAACACGAATGGCAACACCGCGCTGCGCAGGCCGCTGGCCGAGCCGCTGCGCACGCAACGTGCCGGCGCCACCACGCGGCTCTTGAGCCAGGCAAATCGTTCCCATTCGCGGCCTTGCACGTGGAAGTACTCCTCCAGTGCGCCGAGCGAGATCGCCGGTGGACCGGAGTTGCCGTTCGGTCGCAAGGCCAGATCGACCCGGAACACGAAGCCGTGTTCGGTGGTGTCGCCGATCAGCGTGAACAGCGCGCGCACCGCCTTGCCGAAATACTCATGGTTCGTGATGCGGCCGCGGCCGTCCGCATGGCCGCCGGTCTCGCCATCCTGGTCGTAGACGTAGATCAGGTCGATGTCGCTGGACACGTTGAGTTCGCGCGCGCCGAGCTTGCCCATGCCGACGATCCACAACTCGGCGCGGTGGCCGTCCGCGCCCTGGGGCATGCCGTGTTGTGCGTCGAGCCCGGCCAGCACATGCTGGCAGGCGGTGTCGAGCGCGAATTCGGCCAGCTCGGTCATGGCCAGCGTCACCTGCTGCATCGATGCCTGCGACAGGCTGTCGAGTGTCATCAGCCGCTCGAGTACCACCTGGCGCAGGATGCGCAGCGCCGAGCCGAGGTCGACGCCGGTGTCCTGCAGCCGTGCAAACATGTGGCTGTAGTCTGCCTTGCGCGGAATGCCGGGCGCCAGCAAGGTGGCTTCCGTGGGGTAGCGTCGGCGCACCCGTTGGCCGAATCGCGCGTACTCCGACAAGGGCGCGGCCGCGGTATCTGGCTGGTTTTCCGTGGGGGGCGCGGCGACAACGCCGGCGTCAGCGCGCTCAGGCTTGGCGGTCATAATTCGAGGGTCGATCGCACAAGCCCGATGAATGAACTGACACTCCCGACGCCGCCGTCCCGACTGCTGAAGAGCTTTGCTTTCCTGACGCGCTGGATGCTGGCGTTACTGTTGATGGCATGGTTGCTGTTCGGGGCTGCATGGGGAGCCCTGCATTGGGTGATTGTGCCGCGAATCGGCGAGCTTCGCCCGCAGCTCGAGGCAGCCGCCAGTCGCGTGACCGGAATGACGGTCCGTATCGAGGCGATCAGCGCCCACTCCACGAACCTGCTGCCGGCCTTCCAGCTGGTCAACACCCGGCTGCTCGATGCGCAGGGCCGCGAAGCGCTGCGCCTGCCCCGTATCCTGGTATCGCTGTCGCCGCGTTCGGCGCTGAACCTGAAGTTCGACCAGATCCTGCTGGACCGGCCGGTGCTCAACATCCGCCGCGACCCGGACGGCCGGATCTGGCTGGCCGGCATCGACATGTCCTCTGGCACCGGTGGCCCGGACGCCGGGATGCTGGACCGGGTGTTTTCGCAGCCGGAGTTCGTGATCCGCGACGGCGCGGTGGTCTGGACCGACGAACTGCGCGCGGTCCCGCCGCTGGCCCTGCAGGCGGTCGATGTCGTGTTGCGCAACCGGTCGCGCTTGCACGAGATGCGCATCGATGCCACGCCGCCCGCTGAATGGGGCGACCGCTTCTCCGCGATGGCGCGTTTCGAGCAGCCGTTCCTGTCGACCGACAACGGGCGCTGGCAGGAGTGGTCGGGCCAGGTATTCGGCGATTTTTCGCGGATCGACGTGGCGCAATTCAAGCAATATGCGGATCCGGGGGTGGATGTCGAGCGGGCTCACGGCGCGGTGCGCGCCTGGATCGACATCCAGCGCGCGCGGGTCATCGCGGCAACCGCCGACCTCGCCCTGGCCGATGTGCAAGTGCGTGTGGGCGCCGACCTGATGCCCTTGCAGCTGGCCAGCGTGTCGGGCCGGCTGAGCGGGAAATTCAGCGCCGACAGTTTTGCGATCGCCACCCGCGAGCTGGCGTTCGAGACCGCCGATGGCATTCGCTGGCCGGGTGGCAATCTGTCGCTGCGCCAGCAGCAGGCGGGCGGCATGCGTCCGCCGTCGGGCGAATTGACGGCCGACCGGCTGGACCTGGCCGCGCTGGCCCAGATCGCCGGCAGGCTGCCGCTGGGCAACGCCTTGCACCAGGCCTTGCAGCGCCACCGGCCCAGCGGCATCGTGGAGCGGATCGAGGTGGGCTGGCAGGCGCCGCCCGACGCAGCGCTGCGCTACCAGGCAAAGGGACGGGTGCAGCAACTCGCCGTGCAGGCCATACCCGACACCAGCGGCGCGCCGCCGGGCAGCACCGAGTCGATCGGCACGCCGGGGCTTCATGGTGCGACGGTGGATTTTTCGCTCACCGAAACCGGTGGCAAGGCCAGCCTGGCGCTGCACAACGGCGGCATCGATGTGCCGGGCGTGTTCGAGGATCCGGTGGTGCCGTTTCGGCAGCTGGCGACCGAACTGACCTGGCGCATCGACGGGAACAAGATCCAGGTGCAGACGCCGCGCCTGACATTCAGCAATGCCGATGCCGATGGCGAACTGCAATTGCAGTGGAGCAGCGCCGATCCGGCGCGCTCGGGCAGCAAGTCGCGTTTCCCGGGTCTGCTCGACATGCAGGGCAAGCTGACCCGCGCCAACGGCACCCGGGTTCACCGCTACCTGCCCTTGGCTGTCGATGCAGCGACGCGCCACTATGTCCGCGATGCGGTCCAGTCCGGGCAAGCGGCAGATGTGCGTTTCAAGGTCAAGGGTGATTTGTGGGACGTGCCGTACACCGATCCGCGCCAGGGCGAGTTCCTGATCACCGCCCCGATCAGCGACGCCGTGCTGGCCTACGTGCCGCGCAGCCTGCAGCAGAGCGGCGAAAAGCCGTGGCCGGCGCTGGCCCGCCTGTCCGGCACGCTGGTGATCGACCGGGTCGGCCTGCGGGTCAAGAGTGCGCGGGGCCAACTGGCGAGCGCGCCGGCGCTGCAGGTCAGCAATGGGGAAGCCGAAATTGCCGACATGATGGGCGACAGCAAGCTGACCGTCAGCCTGGATGCGCGAGGTCCGTTGGCGGACATGCTCGGCGTCGTCAACAACTCCCCATTGGCGGACATGACCGATCAGATGCTGGCGCGGGCGTCCGCGAGCGGCGCGGCCGACCTGCGGCTGAAGCTGCTGGTGCCGCTGGACGACACCGATCGCACCACGGTACAGGGCAACCTGGCCCTGACCGGCAACGACCTGCAATTGCTGCCGCAAGTGCCGCGTCTGACGCGCGCGCGCGGTGCGATCGGGTTCACCGAGACCGGCTTCAGCGTGACCGCGGTGCAGGCCCGGCTGCTCGGTGGCGACGTGCGCATCGACGGTGGCTCGGTGCCGGCCGCGGCGGCGACGGCCGGGGCGCCGCGTGCGGGGCTGGCCATGGCATTGCGCTTGCAGGGCGTGGTAAGCGCCGAGGCGGTGCGCCAGGCGCCGGAACTGGGCGCCGCATCCCGTCTGGCGCAAAAGGCCAGTGGCAGCGCGGCTTATGCGGCCACCATCGGCCTGCGCGGCGGTGTTCCGGAGTTTTCGCTGACCAGCAATCTGGTCGGACTGGGCTTGAGCCTGCCGGCGCCGCTGGCCAAGGGCGAGCAGGTAGCGATGCCGCTGCGGGTGGAGTCCGCGCTGCTGCGCGACAACACCCCGGCCGGCGTGGCGGAGCCGGCTGCGGCGCGCCGGATCGACCAGTTGCTGGTCGACCTGGGCCGTGTCGGCTCGGTGCAATATGTACGCGACGTTTCGGCGGCCGAGCCCCGGGTGCTGCGCGGTGCGATCGCGGTCGGACTGGCCGATGGCGAAACCGCGCCGCTGCCGGCCGACGGTGTCGTGGCCAACATCCGCATGGGCGATCTGGATGTGGACCAGTGGGACAAGCTGCTGGCGCAGATCGGCGACAACAAGGGCGACGGATCGGCGGCCCAGGCGTCCAGCGGTCCGGACAGCGCCTATTGGCCGACCCAGGTCGCCTTGCGCGCGCGCAGTTTCACCGCTGGCGGGCGCACCGTGCATGGCCTGGTTGCCGGAGCCTCGCGCGAGGGCGGTAACTGGCGGGTCAATCTCGATGCCCAGGAGCTGGGCGGTTATGCGGAATACCGTCCGTCGGTCGGCGCCGGTGCCGGTCGGCTGTTTGCGCGGCTGTCGCGCCTGACGCTGGGCCAGTCCAGCGCCAGTGCGGTGGAGAGCCTGCTCGAAGAACAACCCCAGTCGATACCGGCACTCGATGTGGTGGTCAATGAACTGGAGCTGCGCGGCAAGAAACTCGGCCGGCTGGAGGTCGATGCGGTCAACCGGCTGGTGTTCGACCGCGCCGGTGGCGGGGCGCGCGAATGGCGGCTGAACCGTTTCGACGTGGTATCGCCGGAGGCGGTGTTCAAGGCCACCGGCAACTGGGCTGCGATCAGTGCGCAGGCGGCAGAGGCCGGCGCGGCGTCCGGGCGCGACACCCGGCGCACCGTGATGAACTTCCGTCTCGATATCCTGAATGCCGGCGACTTGCTGGGCCGTTTCGGCATGAAGGACATCGTGCGCCGGGGCAAGGGCCAGATGGAAGGGCAGGTTGCGTGGGTCGGCTCGCCGATGTCGCTCGACTACCCGTCGCTGTCCGGCGCCTTCAAGGTCAACGTCGAGAGCGGCCAGTTCCTCAAGGCCGAGCCCGGCATCGCCAAGTTGCTGGGTGTGTTGAGCCTGCAGGCCTTGCCCCGGCGGCTGGCGCTGGACTTCCGCGACGTTTTTTCCGAGGGATTTGCCTTCGACTTCTTCCGAGGCGACGTCCGGATCGAGCAGGGCATCGCGTTCTCCGACAACCTGCAGATGAAAGGTGTCAACGCGGCGGTGCTGATGGACGGTCAGGCCGACCTGGCCCGCGAGACGCAGGACATCCGGGTGGTGGTGGTGCCGGAGATCAATGCCGGCACCGCGTCGCTGATTGCGGCAGCGATCAATCCGGCGATCGGCCTGGGTTCCTTCCTGGCCCAGTTCGTTTTGCGCAAGCCGCTGATGGAGGCGGCAACGCAGGAGTTCCATATCGACGGCAGCTGGGTCGACCCGAAAATCCAGCGCGTCGATACCAAGGCCGCCGCGCGCGACCAGGCCACCGATGCAGGCGCCACCGGCACTACGGGCAACAGATGATGCAGCGCAGGAGGAACACCGCATGAAAGTCGCCACCATCCAGATGGTCTCGGGGGTCCGGCTGCAGGGCAACCTGGACCGCGCCAGCGAACTGCTGCAGCAGGCCGCCGCCGCTGGCGCGGAGCTGGCGGTGCTGCCGGAGTATTTCTGCCTGCTGGGGCAACGCGACACCGACAAGCTGGCGGTGCGTGAACCCTTCGGCGCCGGACCGATACAGCAGTGCCTGTCGGATGCGGCGCGCACCCTCGGCATCTGGATCGTGGGTGGCACCTTGCCGCTGGTGATCGAGCGCGGCAGCCCGCAGGATATCGCGAGCCGGGTACACAACAGCTCGCTGGTGTTCGACCCGAACGGTGCCTGCGTGCAGCGTTACGACAAGGTGCACCTGTTTCGCTTCGATAACGGCCGCGAGCGTTTCGACGAATCGCGGGTTCAATTGCGCGGTGGCGAGCCGGTGCAGTTCGAGCTGCCTTCGCGCGACGGCCACCGCTGGAAGATCGGCATGAGCGTCTGTTACGACCTGCGCTTCCCCGAGTTGTACCGCCAGCACAGTGCGGCCGGCGTCGACCTGATACTGGTGCCCAGTGCCTTCACCCATGCCACCGGCAAGGCGCACTGGGAGTTGCTGCTGCGTGCGCGGGCGGTGGAAAACCTGGCCTATGTGGCAGCGCCAGCGCAAGGCGGCCTGCATGAGAACGGTCGCCGGACCTGGGGCCACAGCATGCAGGTCGATCCCTGGGGCGAGATTCTGTGTGAACGCGACGAAGGTGATGGCGTCGACCTGGCCGAGTTGACATGGGAGCGACTGCAGGAGGTCCGCCTGCAATTGCCCGCGCTGGAGCATCGCGTCCTGTGAAGAATCGACTGCCCGGCTGGCTTGGCGAGTGGTCTTCCGCGACCCGCCGCTGGGCCTTGTGGGGTGTGCTGGTCACGCTGGTGGCGGCCTTGCTGGTCACGCTGGTCTGGCTGGCCGGACGCTACGAGGCCGGTGTGTTGCAGGACCGGATCGAACGCGATGCGGCGGATGTGGCCGCCGACATCCGTAGTGGCCTGATGCGCAACGCCCAGGGTTTGCAGGGCATGCCACGCTTCGATCCGGCCGCGCCGGAGAAGTGGAGCTTGCGCGCCCATGCGATGTTGCGTTCGCACCGGGAACTGCTGCGGATCGAGTCGCGCGATGCCTCGATGCAGGTCCGCATGGTCGCCGACACGGATTTGCGCGCCCCGGTCTTCGAGCCGTCCGACCGCGCACTCCTGCACCAGACGGTGCAGGACGCCTGCCGTCGTGCCCGCAGCGGGCCCGGCCCGATCTATGCGCCAAGCGTATTTGTGCCGCAAAAGGCCGGCCAGGGCCAGCAATTGCTCGAGGTATGCCTGCCGACCGGCGGTGCCGGCGAGGGTTACCTGGTCGCGGTGTATGCGCTCGGCGACATCCTGACCGAGATGGTGGCGCAGCCCTATGCGCGCGCCTACGACGTCGCGTTTTCCGAGGTCGATGGCACCCGGCTGGCATTTCACGGCGTGGCGCGCAGCGGCAATCGGACCTTCAGCGCCCAGCACAATCTGGAACTGCCGGGTTATGTGCTGGTGCTGCGGCTCGACAGCTGGCGCGGCACGCCGGCCTTGTTCCCCAACTTCCTGACCGCCATGGTGGTGGCAATGGCGATCGGCCTGGTGCTGGTGCTCGGCCTGCTGGGCAGCGACATGCGCCGGCGCATGCGTGCCGAGGCCGAACTCGCCGATGCGCTGGCGTTTCGCAAGGCGATGGAGGATTCGCTGGTCACCGGTCTGCGCGCGCGCGACCTGCAGGGCCGCACGACCTATGTCAATCCGGCGTTCTGCCAGATGGTGGGTTTCACCGCGCAGGAGTTGATCGACGCCGGGTCGGCCGTGCCGTACTGGCCGCCCGAGCAACTCGACGAATACCAGGAGCGCCAGCAGTCGCGGCTCAAGGGCAGCCAGCCGCCGCGCGAGGGTTTCGAGTCGGTGTTCGTGCGCAAGGATGGCAGCCGCTTTCCGGTGCTGATCATCGAGGCCCCGCTGATCAATGCCAATGGCGTGCAGACCGGCTGGATGACGGCGCTGCTGGACATCAGCGAACAGCGCCGGGTCGAGGAGTTGTCGCGCGCCTCGCGTGATCGTCTGCAGGCCACCGCCCGGCTGGCCACGATCGGCGAGATGGCCTCGATGCTCAGCCACGAGTTGAACCAGCCGCTGGCAGCGATCGCCAGTTATGCCACCGGGTCGATCAACATCCTGCACAGGCAGGCGCCGCGCGCGACCACGGCGGCGCTGGCGGGCGCCGGCGCCGAGCCGACGCCGGATGCAGCGCTGGCGCAGGCACAGCGCCTGGCGCCGCCGTTGGCGTCGGTGCTGGAAGAGGGGCTGCACCATATCGCCGACCAGGCCCAGCGCGCCGGCAAGATCATCAAGAGCGTGCATGATTTCGTGCGCCGGCGTGAACGCCAGCGCGAGGTGGTGCATGTGCAGGCGGTGCTCGACGCCATCATGCCGCTGGTGCAGTTGCAGGCGCGCAAGCTGTATGTGCGCACCCAGGTCCGGGTCGAGGACGGATTGCCGCCGATGTGGTGTGACCGGACCATGGTCGAGCAGGTGTTGCTGAACCTGGCGCGCAACGCGATGCAGGCAATGGCTGATATGCCAGTGGCCAGCCGGCTGCTGGAGTTGCGGGTGCGCCGCGCGCCAAGCAGCGAACGTACCGCGCACGCGCACGGCTGGCTGGAGTTTTCGGTGTCCGACACCGGCCTGGGCATCCTGCCCGAGGTGGCCGAGAAATTGTTCACGCCGTTTTTCACGACCAAGCTCGAAGGCATGGGCCTGGGCCTGAGCCTGTGCCGTACCGTGGTCGAGCAACACGGCGGCTTTCTGGCCCATGCGGCCAACCATCCGCATGGAACCGTATTTCGCTTCACGCTTCCGATCGCACCCGGTCCCGGCGAGCCGGCACCGGCATAAGACAATACCGGCATGCAACCGACACACGACGCCCTGGTCTTCATCGTCGACGACGACGCCAGCGTGCGTTCGGGTCTCGCCTGGTTGTTGCGTTCGCGCGGCCTGCCGAGCCAGGCTTTCGAGGACGCGCAGGCATTCGATGCGATGTTGCAGGCCGGTTACCAGCAGACCCAGGCCTGCTGCCTGCTGCTCGACGTGCGCATGCCGATCATGAGTGGCCTGGCCTTGTTCGAGCGCATGGTCGAGCGCGACCTGTGCCGCGCGATTCCGGTGATCTTCCTGACCGGCCACGCCGATCTTCCCACCGCGGTCGACGCCGTCAAGCGCGGGGCATTCGATTTTTGCGAGAAGCCGGTGTCGGACAATGCGCTGGTGGACCGGGTCGAGCAGGCCCTGGCACAGTCGGCCCAGGTGCTGCAGGTGCAGGCGCAGCGTGATGCCTTCGGCCGCATGCTGGCCGGATTGACCGAGCGCGAGCAGGGGGTGATGCGCCTGATGCTCGACGGCCTTCCGAACAAGCTGATCGCCGATCAGTTGGGCATCAGCGTGCGCACGGTCGAGGTCCACCGGGCGCGGGTATTTGACAAGATGAGGGTGAAATCCGCCGTCGAGCTGGCCAATGTATTGCAGCAACGCTGAATGCCGGGGCGCGCGACCTGCAGCGTCATGTCGCGTGTCGTGTCAACGGTCCGGCGGTGCGTCCGGCCGGGCGGCGCCGGTTGACCCGGCGTCCCCTGGCGGGGGCTTGGCGTGCGTTGCTTCCTCATCCTGCGCCGGGTCCGGCAACTCACCATTTCGGCGCCCGGAGAACATGGTCCACCAGACGATCAGCACCAGCACCAGCAAGGCGCCCAGGGCTTCAAGCAAAATCAGGTACATGAATCGACGACTCCTGCGGCGCGTGGCGCTTGGATTGACCGGCCTGGGCATTGTAGGAATGCTGCTCAGCTGCGCCAGCCCTCCCGGTGGACCGGCCCCGTCCAGCGTGCCGGAGGTGGTGCAACTGCCGCCCCGCCCGGTCAGCACGCCGCCAGTCTTGCCACCCACCGTACCCACCGCGCCGGACGATACCTGGTCGTTCGACGACAACGCACCCTTGCCGCCGGTCATCAACCGGGCGCGCAGCCGCTGGGTGCCGGTGCGCTGGGCGGATTTGCCGGGCTGGCGCAGCGACAAGCTGCATGAGGCCTGGAACGCATGGCTCAAGAGTTGCGAACGCCCGCTGCCCGCATTTGCCGCCTTGTGCCCGGAGATCCGGCTGCTGAGCCTGGCCGGTGATGCGGAGCAGCGGCGCTGGATGCTGCAGCGGCTGCAACCCTACCGGATCGAGTCGCCCGCGTCCGGCCCGGAGGGCTTGCTGACGGCGTATTTCGAACCGGTACTGCAGGCCTCGCGGCTGCCCCGGCCGGAGTTTCCGATACCGCTGTACCGTCCGCCCGAGCGCCTGGCTGCGCGCAAGCCCTGGTATACCCGCAAGGAGATGGAGCTACTGCCGGAAGCCAAGGCGGCCTTGCGTGGCCAGGAGATTGCGTGGCTGGCCGATCCGGTCGATGCCTTGCTGCTGCAGATCCAGGGCTCCGGACGTTTGCAGGTGCTCGAGCCCGATGGCGTGCAGCGCACCGTCCGGCTGGCATATGCAGCCACCAACGACCAGCCTTACGTCAGCGTCGGGCGCTGGCTGCTAGACCAGCAACTGGTGCGCGATGCGTCCTGGCCGGGTATTCGCAACTGGGTCGCGCTCAACCCGCAGCGGGTCAACGACATGTTGTGGAGCAATCCGCGCACCGTGTTCTTCCGCGAGGAGATGTTGTCGGAATTCGACTCCGGATTCGGTCCGCGTGGCGCGCAAGGTGTGCCCCTGACGCCGGGGCGTTCGATTGCGGTCGACCCGTTGAGTATTCCGTATGGCACGCCGATCTGGCTCGCCTCC
>JBFJZP010000004.1:0-21568 GCA_041622095.1 Burkholderiaceae bacterium
GGGGCCCATCAAGCCGGACACGAAAGCCATCGGCAGCAGCGCCGCGATCACGGTCAGGGTGGCCAGTATGGTCGGGCCGCCAACCTCGTCCACCGCCGCCGGGATGATCTGCCTGAGCGGCTTGCCGGGCTCGAGCTGCTGGTGTCGGTGGATGTTCTCGACCACGACGATCGCATCGTCGACCAGGATGCCGATCGAGAAGATCAACGCGAACAAGGACACCCGGTTCAGCGTGAAGCCCCAGGCCCAGGACGCGAACAAGGTCGCGGTGAGTGTCAGGATCACCGCAGCGCCGACGATCACCGCCTCGCGCCGGCCCAGTGCCAGCCCGACCAGCAGGATCACCGATCCGGTGGCGAACGCCAGCTTCTGGATCAGCTTGTTGGCCTTCTCCGCTGCCGTCTCGCCATAGTCGCGGGTGATCGACGTCACGATGTTGGCCGGTATCACCGTGTTGCGCAGCTCGTCCAGCCGCACACGCGCGGCACGGGCCACGTCGACCGCGTTCTGGCCCGGTTTCTTGGTCACCGTCAAGGTCAGTGCCGGGAAGGTCTGGCCGGCTGCGCCCGGCGTGGGCGCCCCGGCGCCACTGGCAGCGGCGGCCGCCACCGACGTGCCAGGCGTGAACCACACATACTGGTTCGGTGACCGGGCGCCATATTCGACCCGGGCCACTTCGCGCAGGTAGACCGGCCGGCCATTGCTGACGCCGACCACCAGATCGGCCACCTCGTCGGCGCTGGCGATCAGGTTGCCGGTTTCCACCGTCAACATGCGGGTCTGGCCGGCACTGCGCTCGACCACAGACCCGGCCGGCAAACCCATGTTGGCCGCCGCCAGCGTCTGCTGCAGCCGCAGCAGGTCGACACCGCGTTCACGCATGCGACCGGGGTCGAGCCAGACATTGACCGCGCGACCGGGCCCGCCGATGGTCTGCACTTCGCGCGTGCCCGGTACCCGCTTCAATTCGGCCTCGATCGTGCTGGCCACCCGCTCGAGCTCGACCGCCGCGATACGGTCCTGGCTCCACAAGGTGACGCCCAGCACCGGCACGTCGTCGATACCCTTGGGCCGCACCACCGGCGGCAAGGCGCCCAGGTTGCTCGGCAACCAGCCCTGGTTGGCATTGAGCACGTCGTACAGGCGCACCAGCGCCTCGGTGCGTGGCACCCCGACCTTGAACTGCACCGTCAGCACCGCCATGCCGGGCTGCGACACGGAATAGGTGTGTTCGATGTCGGCGATCTGGCCCAGCACCTGTTCGGCCGGCCGCGCCACCATGTTCTGCACGTCGGCGCTGCTGGCGCCGGGGAACGCGATCAGCACATTGGCCATGGTCACGTTGATCTGCGGCTCCTCCTCGCGCGGCGTCACCAGCACCGCGAACAGGCCGAGCAACAAGGCCACCAGGGCCAGCAAGGGCGTCAACGCGTTGTCCTGGAACGCCGCGGCCAGGCGCCCTGCCACACCCAGGCGTACCGGTGAATCCGGCTGCTGCGCGTTGCTGTCGTGTGTTGCCATGGTGTCTTACTGCGCAATCGCGCCCGGCAAGCCGGCACGCACTGGATCGAGCGCGACCCGTTCGCCGGCACGCAGGCCGGTCACGACCTCGACCGTGTCGCCTTGGACCGGACCGACGCGGATTGCGCGCAACAGGAAACCGTCCGCAGCGGCCACGTAAACCGCGGTCAATTCGCCGCGCCGCAACACCGCCTGCGCCGACAGGCTGAGTCGGTCGGTCGATACCGCACCGGATGCCGGCGCGCCAGCCTGGGCCTGCACCCGCACCATCTGGCCCGGACGCAGGTTGGCGGCTGAAGTTGGCAGCGGCAGACGCCATTCCACCGTCTGAGACACCGGATCGGCGGTCGGCTGCATGTCGCGGGCGGTCGGCGTCAGGCGCTGCCCGTCGGGCAAAAGCACCGTCACCTCGCTCGCGGCGCCCAGCATCGCAACCCGCGAAGCCGGAACCTGGGCCACTGCCCGCAACAGGCCGGGTTGGTAGATCGTCACCAATGCACGACCGGGCATGGCCAGGTCACCGGTTTGCACATGGGTGGTCAACACCACCGCATCGAAGGGCGCACTCAACTCGGCAAACCCCTGGGCCACCGAGGCCTGGTTACGCGCCGCCTGGGCCTGGGCCACCGCGGCCTGCGCCGACTTGACCTGGTTCTCCGCGCTGTCGAGCGCTGCTGCGCTGAGGAATCCGTTCTTCTGCAGGGCGCGATGGCGCTCGAGCACCTGCTGCGCATTGCGCAACTCCGCCTGCGGCGGCCCTACCGCCGCATCGTTGCGCGCCGTGTTGGCGCGCACTTCGCGGTCATCGAGCTGCACCAGCGTCTGGCCGCGGCGAACCCTGTCGCCGGCGGCAACCCGCAAGGCCAGCACATTGCCACCGACCTGCGCGGTGACGGTGGCCTGGCGCACCGGTTCGAGCACCGCGTCGAGCTCCAGCGAAGCACCGGTGGCGGTCATTCCGACCCGGACCGTGGGCACGCGGATACCGGCCGGGTCGGCGGTCTGTGCCAGCGCCGTTCCCAGCAACACCAGGGCGGCGATCGGAATCGTGTAGATCAGTTTCATGCTTGTGCGTCCTTCCTGCATACCCCATGGAGTATATACCCACCAGGGTATGTTGTCATTGTCCTGTGGTGGAAGACGGCGGCGCTTGCGCCAGATCAAATTGCCGACCGATGGGTGCAACCGGCCGCTTCGCCACGCCGAACCCGGACAGTCCGCGCTTGGGCGCAGCGATACGTTGGCGCGCAACAGAGAGCGACAGGATGAAAGGGCACGGGATGGATGCGCTGCAGCTTGCGCTGGCGGCACGCCGTACGCGCGCGACACGCGCCGCCGACTCCGACTGGCCGCAGGTCGTGGCCCTTTACGAGGCGCAACCCGCACTGGCGACCAGCCGCGTCATGACCCGCACCCCGCAGGGGTTCGCGGCCTGGCTGATAATGCCCCGGCCTTCACTACCCGGGACCCGACGATGATCACCTTCTACTACAACACCGCCCCCAATCCGGCCAAGGTCGCGCTGTTCCTCGAAGAGGCGGAGCTGCCCTACGAGATCGTTCCGGTCGACAGCCGCAAGGGCGAGCAACACGCGCCGGCATTCACCGCGCTCAATCCGAATGCCAAGGTGCCGGTCATCGTCGACGATGGCGTGGTGGTGTTCGACAGCAATGCGATCCTGTTGTACCTGGCGGAGAAGACCGGCAAGTTCCTGCCGCCGAACACGCCGGCGGCGCGCGGCCCGATGTTGTCCTGGCTGATGTTCGTGGCCAGCGGCATCGGCCCGTATTCCGGCCAGGCGGTGCATTTCAAGCATGCTGCGCCGGAACCGAAGGAATACGCGGTCAATCGGTATGACTTCGAGGCCTGGCGCCATTGGGGCATCCTGAACGAGCACCTGGCCCGGCAGGCCTTCATGCTCGGCGACGACTACAGCCTGGTCGACATGGCGGTTTGGGGCTGGGCCCGCATGGCACCCCATGTGCTGGGCCAGGACGCATGGGACAAGCTGCCCCATGTCAAGCGCCTGCTCGACACGATCAACGCCCGTCCGGCGGCGCAACGCGCCGAAGCGATCAAGACCCGCTACACCTTCAAGACCGAGATGGACGAGGTCGCCCGCAAGGCGATGTTCCCGCAGAACGAGCGCCTGGCCAAGAAGGCCTGAGTCGCCAGGCTGGCGCGCAGCGCGGCCGGGTCAACCGACGCTGCGCCCGGCCAACCGCTTGCGCAGTTCGCGCAACTTGACCTTGAGTGCCTGGGTGTGCGGCACCCCCATGCGCAACAGGATCTTCTGTCCGGCCGGACGCGACTGCAGGTCCGGGTCGGCATATTCGTAACGCACCCACGGACGGAGCACCTTGATCGGCCCCTGCACCTGGGTCAGCGTCAGCGTGATCGGCTGCTCCGGCTCCGGCGTCTGCAGCAACATGTCGATCACCGCCACCAGCCGGTTGTTGAACTGCTGACCCGGATAACCGAGTTCCTCGTACGCCTTTTGCAGCATCGGATACATGCGTACGTACAAGGCCACCGCCGCCGCGGTGTCGACGCCGGACGCAAACCGCACGAAGGCCGCATACCGGTCGGCATTACCCTTGGCGATATAGGACACGCCGTCGCGCTCGAGCACCAGGAAACGCGCCGGCGCCGGCACCACCGGCCACAAACGCGCAGGTGCATGGGTACGCCCGAGGTTGTCTACCGTGGCCACGAAACGCCGGGCAAACCCGTCCAGGTCGAAAAACGACAACACCTCCTGCCGTCCCAGCAGGCCGATCAGCGCATCCCGCACGTCGTCTCCCTGGGGCTCGATCGGTGGGGGCAATGGTGCGGAGGCCGCAGCCTGCGCGGCGACCGCTTCGATCGGGAAGTTCGCCGGCTCGGACGCCGGATCTTCTGGCGCTGCGACGACCGGGTCCGACGGCGGCAACGGAACGGCGGCAATCGGGACCGGCGTCTGTGCCTGCTGCTTCTGCCACCACAGGTAGCCGATGCCGCCGAGCCCCAGCACCACGATCAGGGCAATCAACCAACGGGTGAAATGTTGCATGGTCTCCTTCACGCGCCCGCACACCGTCCACGGCGTGGTGCGGCCCGGCAAGGAATCAAATTACCCGACTCCATGCGGACCCGCATGGCGACTTAAAAACATTCGTACCCGAAACAGTTTACGCCAGCAGCCTGGCGGCCGGGTTCGCGCCGCGCTCAGGCGTCGCGCACGTCGGCCGTCACCGTATCGCCGAAGTCGCCGCGGGCCAGGTATGCCAGCACCTGTTGCGCCGCCTGCGCCGGCGAGCTCAAGGACTGGGTCTGCTGCAGGCGTACGAAGTTGTCGCGATCGGGAAACGCGACCGGATCGCCGGCTCGCAGTTCCGATTGCATGTCGGTGTCGATCACGCCCGGCGCCAGCGACACGATGCGTACCGGATCGGCCTGCCGCGCCTCGTCCAGCGCCACGCAGCGGCTGTAATGGTCCATGCCGGCCTTGGCCGCGCAATACAGGGCGCTGCCGGCCATCGCACGCCGGCCCAGGCCGGACGAGATGTTCAGGATCTTGCGCGGCATCGACCAGTCGCGCACCGCCGCCAGGAATGCCGCACTCAGCTGCATCGGCGCATGCAGGTCGACACACAGGGTACGCGCCAGTTCGTCCGCGTCGCAGGTTTCGAGCGGGCCCAGCGGACCGATCATGCCGGCGTTGTTGATCAGCGTGACGCTGGCCAGTTGCGCCGGCTGCTGCGTTGCCAGCCAGGAGCGCAGTCGCGCGGCGACCGGCGCCGGATCGGCCAGATCGGCCTGCCACTCGACGAGTGTGCTGCCCTGGGCCCGGGCGTGCGCGGCCAGCGGCTCCGAGGCCTGGCGGGATATGCACAACAGCAGTGCGTCGGCGGTACACAGTTGCTGCGCCATGGCCAGGCCCATGCCGCGCGAGGCGCCGGTCAGAATCGTCAGATGTCGCATGTCATCTCCTTGGGTAGTCCGGGCATGGGCTGTTGGCACCATCGCAGCGACGCGCCGAGCCCGCACCATGGGGGCGACAATACCGCAGTCGACCACCCCACGCTTTGCAGGACCCAGCCACCATGGACTCGCCCCAGGTTTTCACCGACGCCGCCGCCAAATGGAACCAGCGTTTCGAGCAGCCGGCCTATGTGTTCGGCACCGAACCCAACCGCTACCTGCGCGCGCAGGCGGCGCGCCTGCCGGCCGCCGGCCAGGCCTTGTGCGTGGCCGATGGCGAAGGCCGCAACAGCGTCTGGCTGGCACGCCAGGGTCTGCAGGTGCAGGCCTTCGACATCTCGCCGGTCGGTGTCGCCAAGGCGCGCAAACTGGCGCAGGACGCCGGCGTGGTGGTCGACTACCAGGTGGCCGATTGCGACCACTGGAACTGGCCGCCGGGGCAGTTCGACCTGGTCGCCGGCATCTTCATCCAGTTCGCCGACCCGGCGATGCGCAGCCGCATGTTCGCCAACATGGTGGCCAGCCTCAAGCCCGGCGGCCTGCTGATCCTGCAGGGCTATACGCCCAAGCAGATCGAATACAAGACCGGTGGCCCCGGCATTCTGGCCAACCTGTACACCGAGGAATTGCTGCGCCAGGAATTCGCCGCGCTGCAGATCGATGAGTTGCGCATGTACGAAGAAGACCTGGCCGAAGGCGAACACCACCTGGGCCGTTCCGCACTGGTCGGCATGTGCGCACGCAGGCGCTGAGGCGATACGCCCGGTCTGCAGGGCTCAGTGGCGCCCGATGAATGCGCGGATCTCGCGCACCAGCGCATCGGGCTGTTCTTCAATCACCAGATGTCCCGCGTCGTCGATGATGCGCAAGGCCGAACCCGGAATCATCGCCTGCAAGGCCTCTCCCCGAGCCAGCGGTATCCAGCTGTCCTGCCGGCCCCACAGGATCAGTACCGGGGTGTTGATGCTGCGATAGCGGGCTTGAACCTCATCGGTGAAGCGCTCGTCGGCCTGCGCGATCTGGCGGTAGAACGCGCCCTGCCCGTCGGGACCTGTCCAGGGGGCCAGAGTTCCCCGCAGCGTATCGGCATCCAGTGGCTGGTGCGCCGCGGTCTGCACATAGGCGCGCACGATCGCTTCGTGGATATACGCCGGCACGCCGGCGAACGCCGCCTCGTGGGCCCGCACATGCTGGAAAAACGGCGAACCCCAGGGCGCCAATGCCACCGGGTCGATCAGCACGATACGGGCATACGGCTGCGCATGCAGCAGGTGACTGCGCAGCACCGTCGCGCCGCCGAAATCATGGCCGATCACGATCGGGCACTCCAGTCCCCAGTGCGCCAACAAGCGCACCAGCAGCCGGTCCTGCACCGCCAGCGTCACGTCTCCGGCGGCCTTGTCCGACTGGCCATAACCGAGCAGGTCGAACGTGTACACCGTGTGATCCGATGCCAGGCGCCGCACCAGGTGGCGCAGGTTGAACGAGGACCAGGGCGTGCCATGCACCAGCACGACCGCAGGGCCCTGCCCCCAGCGGTCATGGCGCACCAGGCGTCCGTCGAAGTCGAATGTCTGCGTCAGATTCCAAGCGCCCATCCCTGGCCTCCCGCCCCCTGGCGCATGCCGCGCCGACACGCCATGCTAGCGCCGTCGGGCGGACCGCGCCACGGACCCGCCTAGAATCTCCGCTCGCCCCGCACCAGCGCCATCGTGTTGACCCCCCCTACCCAGACCCTGCAAAACCGCCGCTTGGCGCGCGCCGACCTGCCGCGCGCCCGGCAACTGGTGTCGGCGTCATGGCTGGACGGCCTGCTGGCCGGCGACCGGGTCGACGCCGAACCAGGCCCGGGCTGGCAACTGTTCGAGGTGATCGAAGGCACGGCTGCCGCGTCCGGCGGCGCATGTATCCCGGGCGCACGCTGGCTCGACGTGCAGCGGCTGGAACAGCCGCCGCTGTGGAACAAGGTCAGCGACGCGCAATTGCTGGCCGTGCTGCAGTCGCTCGGTATCCGGCACGACACGACCGTGCTGCTGGCCGGCCGGGTGCCGGTGGCCAATGCAAGGGTCGCCCTCCTGCTGCTGTACGCCGGCGTGCGTGATGTACGGCTGCTCGACGGTGGCACCGCTGCGTGGATCGCCGATGGATTGCCGCTGTGCGATGCGCCAGCGCCGGATCGGCCGGCAGTGCATGAATTCGGCCTGCACCTGCCTGGCTGCCCGCACTACCTGATCGACACCGGGCAGGTACGCCAGTTGCAGGCACACGCCCGCGCGACGCTGGTCAGCGTGCGCACATGGAACGAGTTCATCGACAAGACCTCGGGTTACGACTACATCGCGGCGCGTGGCGAAATCGCCGGTGCCCGCTGGGGCCATGCCGGCGCGAACGGCGACGTCAACGACATGAGCGCATTCCATACCTCCGCCGGACGGATGCAACCCGCGGCCGAGATCCTGCGACTCTGGCAGAGCCAGGGTATCGGACCCGACGCCCATGTCGCGTTCTACTGCGGCACCGGCTGGCGCGCATCGCTGGCCTTCTTCTATGCATGGCTGATGGGTTGGGACGACATCAGCGTCTATGACGGCGGCTGGCTGGAATGGAGCAGCGACCCGCACAACCCGATCGTCAACCGCCAGCACCTGCCGCTGGCTGTGGCACCACGCGCCGAACATGTCGGAGCCTGAGGCTCGACCTGCGGTCGCCGCCGGGTTCTTGCGCCATTGGCGTGGTGATGCCGCCGGTGGCTTGAATGCCGCCCTGGTCGCGCTGCCGATCGAACTGATCTACGGGCTTTTTGCGGTGGCCCCGCTCGGCCTGGACTGGGCCGAGCACGGTCTGCGCGCCGCCTTGTGGGCCTGTGTACTCGGCGGCCTGCTCGGCGCCTTGTTTCGCACCGCCGGCGGCATGATCAGCGGCACCGCATCGGTGACGGCCTTGCTGCTGGGCACGCTGGCAAGCCACCTGATGCAGCATCCGCAGCTCCAGGCCGTTGCCGACCCGGCCGGGACCGCCTTCGTACTGCTGCTGGCCTGCACCTTGCTCGCCGGCATCGTCCAGTGGCTGTTCGGCATGGCCGGGGTCGGACGCGTGCTGAAGTTCGTGCCCTACCCGGTGTCGTCCGGCCTGATGTGCGGCGTCGCAACCCTGCTGGTGATCGCCGCCTTGCGCCCGGCCCTGGGCGTGGCCAGCGCCAGCGACTGGAGCCAGGTGCCGGTGTCGTGGCATCCGCTGAGCATCGGCGTGTTCGCCGCGACGCTGGCGCTGTGTTTCTGGCTGCGTCGGCAGTTTGCGCAATTGCCCGGCCCGGCGCTGGCCATGCTCGCCGGCAGCCTGCTGCACCATGGCCTGGTCGCCATCGCCGGCGCCGGGGCATTGGGCGGCACCTCGATTGCGATCGACACGCTGGTGCCGTCCTATTCCGTCTGGCAGATGTTGCTGGCGCAACAGCCCCTGGCCTGGCTGGCCTGGTTGCCGACACTGGCCCCGTATGCGCTGGCGATCGCCGCGCTCGCGTCGCTCGAGTCCCTGTTGTGCCTGCCGTCGATCGACGAGGCGCACAACCGCCGTACCGACGGCGATCGGCAATTGCGCCGTCTCGGCATGGCCAATGCACTGGCCGGCCTGCTCGGCGCGACGATGACCGCCGCCAATCCGGCCCGTGTGGCGATCAACCTGGCGTCGGGCGCGCGCAGCGCCTTGTCGGGCGTCGTCTATGCCTGCACCTTGTTGCTGGCGGTGCTGGCGCTGGGCAGCTGGCTGGGTATGGTGCCGCATGCGGTGACCGCCGCGATCCTGGTATTCATGGCCTCGCGCATGGTCGACGACGGCACCCGCCGCCTGGCCTGGCAGGTGCTGGTACGCCAGGCGGCGATGGCGCGCGAACAATACCGGCTGCTGGTGGCCAACTTCAGCGTGGTCGTGCTGGTCGCGATGGTGGTGGTGTTCGGCGACATGCTCAAGGGCGTGGCGGTCGGCGTGCTGGCGGCGATGTTCCTGTTCGTGCGTGCCGGCATGCGCTCGGTGGTGCGGCGGGTGACCAGCGCGGAGTTGCGCCGCTCGCTCAAGGTGCGCTCGCTGGCCGACATGCAGGTGCTGGCGCGCACCGGCGCGCAGGTGGTGGTGATCGAGGTCGAAGGCGCACTGTTCTTCGGCACCGCCGACCAGCTGGCCCGCGAGATCGACGCCAGGGCCGACGCCGGCGCACGCTGGCTGGTGCTGGACCTGCAGCGTGTCAGCGACGTCGACCCGACCGGCGCGCGCAGCCTGCTGCTGGCCGCCAAGCGCCTGCACAGCCAGCGGCGCAGCCTGGCACTGGCCGGCGCCAACAACCGCGTCGGGCGGGTGTTGCAGGCGATGGGGCTGGAGGCTTTGACGGCGCCGGTGCAGTGGTTCGACGACCTGGACACCGCGCTCGAGGCGCATGAAGACCTGTTGCTGCGCGAGAACGGCGAGCAGGGCGAACCCCGCGCCTTGTCCTTCCTGCAGACCGCGCTGGCCGAGGGCATGACCGATGCGCAGGGCAAGCAGTTGCAGGCCTACCTGCAGCAACGCGAATGTGGTGTCGGCGAACGGATCTTTCGCACCGGCGAGACCGGCAGCAGCCTGTTTGTCGCCGCCGACAGCGTGGTCGACATCCTGTTGCCGATGGACAGCGGCCGCTCACGGCGGGTCGCCAGTTTCGCACCCGGCGTGGTGTTCGGCGAAATGGCCTTGCTTGACAACAAGCCCCGTTCGGCCGATGCGGTGGCCAAGAGCGCCGGAACGGTCTGGGAACTCACGCGCGAGCAGTTGTCGCGCATCGAACGCGAACACCCGGAAATCGCGCGTTGCATCCAGTACAACCTCAGCCGCAGCCTGGCCGAACGGCTGCGCCTGACCACCACCGAACTGCGGCTCGCGACCGAGCCTTGAACCTTGCCGGCCGCCGCCGCGTGTTGGCGCGGCCGGCCATCAGGTCCGGTCAGTCGCCAGCCTCCACCGCGAACGTCAACCCGGCATTCTGTTGCAGCCGCTGGTACAGGCGCGCGCCCATCGCCGACGCCGGTGTCCAGATGCCGCCAGCCGGCTGCGCCGCGTCCTGCAACAGGCAGATCGCCGCTTCGGAAATCATCTTCGAGGTCGAGCCGTAACCCGGATCGCGGTCGCCGGTGACGCTGACCCGCACCGCGTCGCCCTTGGCGTCTTCGCCGATGAACAACACGTCGTAATGCCCGGCATCACGCTCCTCGCGCGACGGGCCCTCGCCGGGTTTCGGTCCACCTTCGGCGCCCAGCGACTTGTCGGCCGCGACCGCATGCGCGATCGCCTCGCCTTTTTCACCGGCACCGGTGACCAGCATCTCGTCGTAGACGAAATCCTTGCCCCAGGCATGGTTCAACAGGAAATTGGAACGGTGCACATTGCGCGTGTTGATCGCCGCCATGATGAACGGCGCGACCCAGACACCCAGCGCCTCGTCGACCATCGGCTTGCTGCCCGACGGCTGGCGCGGGCCGTCGAAACCGGGCGTCAGCGAGAACGGGTTGCGCAGCAGCTCCAGCACCTTCGGGTCCTTCGCCGCTGCCGCCATCGTCGCCTTCAGGCTGGCCGCCGTGCCGCCGGAGAAGGTGCCCTTCATCTTGCGCACCCGGGCGCGCACCCGATTGGCGGGACGGGCATAACGCCGCTGCATCTCGTCCTGCAACATCGCCACGCCCAGGTCGAACGGAATCGAATCGAAGCCGCAGGAAAACACGATGCGCGCGCCACTGGCCCGCGCCTCGTCCTCATGCGCATCGATCATCTGGCGCATCCAGGCCGGCTCGCCGCACAGGTCGACATAGTCCACGCCCGATTGCGCGCAGGCAGCCACCAGTTCGCTGCCGTACAACTGGTACGGTCCCACCGTCGTCAGCACCAGCCGCGTCCGTGCCATCAAGGCCTGCAGGCTGGCCGGATCCTGGCTGTCGGTGACCACCAGCGGCGTGTCCGCCGGCGCGCCGATGGCATCACGCACCTGGGCCAGCTTGTCGGCATTGCGCCCGCCCATGGCCCAGCGCACGACATTGCCGGCTGGATAGTGCTTGAGCAGGTATTCCACGACCAGCCGACCGGTGAAGCCGGTGGCGCCATGTACGACGATGTCGAATTCCTTTTGTTCCATCTCGAGGTCTCCGGTTGTGGCTCAGACGCCCAGTTGATCCCGCAGCTGGTACCACAAGGCACCCATTGCGGTGAACGGCACGCGCAGCATCCGCCCGCCGGGAAAAGGGTGGTGCGGCAGGCGCGCAAACGCATCGAAGCGGGTGGTGTCGCCTTGCAAGGCTTCGCCCAGCACCCGGCCGATCAGGTGCGTGAAGGTCACGCCGTGGCCGGAGCATCCTTGCGAGAAGAAGATGTTCGGCGCCAGCGTACCGACCTGCGGCAGCCTGGAGAGCGTCAGCAGGAAGTTGCCGGTCCAGCCGAATTCGATCTCCACATCCTGAAGCTGCGGAAAGGTCTTGAGCATCTGCGGCCGGATCAGCGACTTCACTTCCTTCGGGTCACGCGCGCCGTACACCACACCGCCGCCATAGATCAGCCGCTTGTCGGCCGACAGGCGGAAATAGTCGAGCAGGAAGTTGTTGTCCTCCACGCAGTAGTCGGACGGGATCAGTTCGTCGGCCAGCGCCCCCAGCGGGGCGGTGGCGATCACCTGCGTGCCGCACGGCATGGAACGGCTGGCCAGCTTCGGCTCCAGGTTGCCGCCGTACGCGTTGCAGGCCACGATCACCTGGGCCGCCCGCACCTGGCCCTGCGCGGTGTGCACCACCGCCGGCGTGCCGCGCTCGATCTTCACGACGCCCGAGCCTTCGTGGATCGTGCCGCCCAGGCTCTCGAACGCGACCGCCTCGCCCAGCGCCAGGTTCAGCGGGTGGAAGTGGCCACCGGTGGAGTCCACCAGCAAGGCGCTGTAACGGTCGGTGCCGATCAGCTTGCGCACCTCCTGCGGGCGGTCGACCAGGGTCAGCCCGGTATGTCCCCAGCGCTCCCACAAGGCCTTTTGCTCGATCAGTCCCTTCGCCTTGGACGGATTCACCGCGGCAAAGATGCCGCCGTCCTTGAGGTCGCATTCGATCGCGTACTTGGCGACCCGGTCGCGGATCACCTCGGCACCCTCGAACATCATGCGCCCCAGCGGCTCGGCAACCGCATGGCCGTAACTGGCCTCGATGACATCCAGGTCGCGCGAATAACTGTGCACGATCTGCCCGCCATTGCGCCCGGAGGCGCCCCAGCCCACCGACGACTGCTCCAGGATCACGACACGCTTGCCGGCCTCGGCCAGCGCGATACCGGCCGACAGGCCGGTGTAACCCGCGCCGACGATGCAGACATCGGCCTGCACCGAACCGGTCAAGGCCGGTCGTTTCGGCGCCGGATGGGCGGAGTGGGCATAGTAGGAAGGAGCGTGGGCGGATGCGGCCATGGATATCGATCTGCAGACAGATGAAGGACGAAAGACCACCAGTCTATTGCAAGCATGTCATGGCAGCGGTGTCGCTGGCACGTCAACGCGACGACACCAGGATGCCGGCCAGGATCAGCGCAAACGCCGCCAGATGGTAGAACTGCGGCGACTCGCCCAGGAACAGCGTGGACATCAACGCGGCAAACAGCGGCGTCAGGTTGGCGAAGAACCCCGCCACCGCCGGACCGGCGCGTTGCACGCCCAGCCCCCAGCAGCGATAGGCCAGAATCGCCGGACCGACCGCGACAAACAGCAAGGCCGCCAGCAGGGAGCCGCTCCATCGGATCTGCGCATCGGTCAGCGCCCATTCGCCGGCGGTGAACACCCCCGACCACATCACACCCAGCGCCACCTGCGCCAGCAGGAAGGCCGCCCAGTCGTTGCGCACGACAGGCGGCTCCGCATGACGCGACAACAGCCAGCTGTAGCTGGCCCAGCAGAAGGTCGCAGCGAGCATGAACACATCGCCGATCACCAGCCGCAGTTCGAGCAACTCGGCCAGTTCGCCACGCGCCAGCACCACCGCCACGCCAACGATCGACAAGGCCGCACCGAGCAACTGCTTGCGCGACACCTTGGCATCGAAAAACACCGCGCCGATTGCCAGCATCCACAAGGGCATGCTCGAGGCCACCAGCGTCACATTCAATGGGGTCGAGGTCTGCAGGGCCAGGTACTGCAAGGTGTTGTACAAGCCCACGCCGAGCAGGCCCAGCACCGCGAAACGGCGCCAATAGGCCCACATCGGGCTGCTGCTGCGCAGCACCCAGGTCGCCAGTGGCAACAAGATGACAAAAGCCACCACCCAGCGCAACAGATTGAGCGTGAACGGCGGGATGTCGTCGCGCACCAGCCGCCCCACCACCGCATTGCCGGCCCACATCAATGGCGGCACGGTGAGCAGCAGCGCCGTCGCTGGCGTGAGTCGTCGGGTCATGGTGTCGACTGTAACGCCCGGGCGGCGCCGGCATTCGCGATCGACAACGGCGCCGCGGCGCTGCGTGCAACCGTGTCGGCGAAACACGGTGGCGGCCTGCGCAATTCCGGCAAGCGCATCGACACCGGTTGACCGCCGCTCTGGCTGCCAGCCTTGCCGGTGTTCAGCGCACCGCCTGCATCCGCAGCAGCCGCGCCGCCTCCTCGGCCCGCGCGTCGTCGATTTCGCTCAGGAGATGGCCCACGTCCACGGCGCCGGTCTTGCGTACGAAGCGGCCGGTCAATGTCGTCGACGGGTCGAGCAGACCACGTTGGTACAGGTCCCAGATTTCGGGACCGAAATCGGTCTGCAGCAACTCGGGGGCAAAGCGCCCGAAGAAGTCGCGCAGGTTGACCACGTCGCGCAGCAGCATGCGCTGTGCGTGGTTGTTGCCGGCGGCATCCACCGCCTGCGGCAGGTCGATGATCACCGGGCCGTCGAAGGCCAGCAGGATATTGAACTCGGACAGGTCGCCATGCACGACGCCGGCACACAACATGCGCACCACCTCGAGCAGCAGCGTGGCATGGTGCAGCCGCGCCTGCTCCGGCGTCAGGTCCACGTCGTTCAGACGTGGCGCGGCATCGCCGTCTTCATCACTGACCAGTTCCATCAGCAATACACCATCATGGAAATTGTGCGGCTTGGGCACACGCACGCCGGCGTCGGCGAGCCGGTACAAGGCATCGACCTCGGCACTTTGCCAGGCCGCCTCCTGGGCCTGGCGGCCAAAGCGCGTGCCCTTGGCCATCGCGCGGGCCTGGCGTGAATTCTTGACTTTGCGGTTCTCGGTGTAGTCGACCGCCTGGCGAAAGCTGCGCTGCGTGGCTTCCTTGTAGATCTTGGCGCACAGCGTCTCGTCGCCGCAACGCACCACGTAGACCATGGCTTCCTTGCCGCTCATGAGCTGGCGGACAACGGTATCGATCAGACCTTCGTCGACCAGGGACTGCAGGCGTGGTGGAGCTTTCATGAACGCTATTGTCGGTGCTCCACCGCTGGCACGTTGCGGCGGGTCCGGGCGGCGCGGGGAACGCGGATGAATCGCCAGTAGCGCAACAGGCGCAGCAGCCGGCCACCGACAGGTCGGAGAAACTCTGCATACAATCCGCCCGCGGCCGGCTCCGGCGCACCGACCCACAGCCCCTGCACGCCTTTGCACCCCGACACCTCCCCGATCTCCGCGGCGACACAGCGCTCCATCCTGCTGCTGTCCTTCGCCACCTTCTCCAGCATGGTGGCGCAGCGCATCTGCGACGCGATGCTGCCGGAGTTGTCGCGCAGCTTCGACACCAGCCTGGCGCAGGCGGCGCAGGTGGTGTCGATGTTTGCCATCGTCTATGGCGTGGCCCAGCTGGTCTACGGGCCGCTGGGCGACCGCCTCGGCAAGTTCCGTATCGTGGCCTGGGCCACGCTGGCCTGCGGCGTCGGCAGCGCAATGGCGGTGTTTGCCGACAACCTGCAGTGGCTGGTGCTGGCGCGCATGGCCACCGGCCTGGCCGCAGCCGCCATCATTCCCTTGTCGGTGGCCTGGATCGGCGACAACGTCAGGCTGGACCAGCTGCAGGAAACGCTGGCCCGGGTCGGCCTGGGCACCGCCCTGGGCATGGGCGGCGGACAGCTTTTCGGCGGCCTGATCACCCAGGTCCTGGGCTGGCGCTGGGCTTTCGTGCTGCTGGCCTTGCTGTTTGGCGCAGTCGCCTGGCTGATGCTGGGCGACTGGCGACGGCAGCGGCTGCTGGCCGCACAAGAGGCCGATGCCGCGACCACGGACGACCCCGCCGCAGCGCAGGTGCCGTTTCATGTCCAGGCACGATTGATCGTATCGGGCAGCTGGTCGCGCATGGTGCTGGTGATCGCCTTCGCCGAAGGCGTCGCCGCTTTTGGTGCGCTGGCGATGTGGGCCACCCACCTGCACCGCTCGATGCATCTGTCTCTGACCGGCGCAGGCGCGATCGTTGCATTGTTTGGACTGGGCGGCATGGCCTATCTGGCGGTGGCCCGCCGCCTGATTCCGCGCCTGGGGCAGGCCGGGCTGGCGGCAGGCGGTGGTTGCTTGCTGGGCCTGGGCGCGCTGGTCATGGCCGTCACGCCATGGTGGCCGCTGGCAATACCGGCCAGCCTGGGCGCCGGTTTCGGCTTCTTCATGTTCCACAACACCTTGCAGACCAACGCCGCGAGCATGACGCCCCAGGCCCGGGGCACCGGCGTATCGCTGTTCTCGGCTGCCTTGTTCCTCGGCCAGGCGGTGGGGGCGCTGCTCGCTGCCAGCCTGATCGACCGGGTCGGATCGGCGATGACGGTGGCCCTGGGTGGCGCCACGATGGCGCTGCTCGGCATCTGGCTCGGGCGCATGCTGCGCCAGCGCCAGCGTACGTTGCAGCGCAGCAGCGCCGGCTGATCGACGCGGCCGCGCCGGCGGTCGTACGATCAGGGCATGCGGGCCACGCCACACCGGCCGGCCCGGCCTTGCCCCAAGCCCGAAGGAGACCCCCCATGTCCACCCCACCCCTGCACGGCAAACGCATCCTGGTCACGCAGGCAGATGTCTTCATGGGCCCGGACCTGTGCACCGTGCTGGCCGAACACGGCGCCACGGTGATCGCCGACACCCAGTCGATGATCGAACCGCAGGCGCCGGTGGCTGCACTGACCGATGCCGGCACGATCGATGTGCTGGTCATCAACCTGGCGGTGCCGGCACCGAGCACGGCGGCCGACGCGGTCTCCGACGCGGAATGGGGCGACACCTTCGCGGCGCTGGTGCACCCGCTGCACCGGCTGGTACGCGCGGCGCTGCCGCAGATGCTGGCGCGTCGCTCCGGCAAGATCCTGTTGATGGGCAGCGCCTCGGCGCTGCGCGGCATGAAACGCGCATCGACCTACAGCGCGGCACGCGGCGCGCAACTGGCCTACATCCAGGCGGTCGGTGTCGAAGTCGCGCCGCAGCAGGTGCAGGTCAACGCGATCGCGCAGAACTTCGTCGAGAACCCGACCTACTTCCCGCCCGAGGTGCAGGCCCATCCAAAATTCCAGGACCGCGTCCGGCGCGAGGTACCGCTCGGCCGGCTGGTCGGCGCGCGCGAGGACGCAAGCTTTGCAGCCTACCTGTGCAGCGATGCCGCCAACTGCTTCGTCGGACAGGTGTTCCCGGTCTGCGGCGGCTGGGTGACGCGTTGAGACCCGCCGGATCCACCGCAGCTGCACCCGACACGTCCACCACCAACCCCGACACACCGGAGCCCGCACCATGCCCCATGACAACAACCCCTTGATGGAACTGCAAGTCGCGCAATGGTTCAACACCCCGGAGCCCTTGCGCCTGGCGGATCTGCGCGGCCGCGTCGTCGTGGTCCATGTGTTCCAGATGTTGTGCCCCGGCTGCGTCGGCCATGGGTTGCCGCAGGCACAACGGATTGCCCAGACCTTCGAAGGGCGCGAACTGACGTTGATCGGCCTGCATTCCGTGTTCGAACACCATGCGGTGATGACGCCGGCCGCACTGCAGGTGTTCCTGCAGGAATACCGCATCGATTTTCCGGTCGGTGTCGACATGGCCGGCGACCCGGGTCCATTGCCGCGCACGATGCAGGCCTGGCAACTCGGTGGCACGCCCAGCCTGCTGGTGTTCGATCGACAGGGTCGGCTGCGCGTCAAACAACTCGGCCAGATCGATGACTTGCCGCTGGGTGGCTTGATCGGCGAACTGCTGGCGCTGCCGTCGCGCGAATCATCCTGACCTGGGCGCCGTCCGGGTCGCAACGACGTCACGACCTGGCTGGATCAGCGCGTCCGGCTGACCCGCCGTCGCATCGGCTCGGCCCTGTGCCTCAGCCGCCCAGCACCGATGTCGCCACGCCGACGTACAGCGGAATGCCGAACAGGATGTTGAACGGAAAGGTCAGGCCCAGCGACATGCCGATGAACAAGGACGGATTGGCCTCGGGAATCGCATGGCGCACCACCGCCGGCACCGCGATATACGAGGCGCTGGCCGCCAGCACCATCAGCAGGCCGCCATCACCGGGCGACAAGTCGAAGGTCATCGCCAGCAGCAACGCAATGCCGGCGTGGACCAGCGGTGCGGCCAGTGCATACACCAGCACGAAGGAAGACTTGCCACGCAGGCTGCCCATGTTGCGCGCCGCGGACAAACCCATGTCGAGCAGGAAGAAGGCCAGCATGCCCTTGAACAGGTCGACCGCAAACGGCTGCAGCGCCTTCTGTCCGGACACCCCGGTGAACAGGCCGACCAGCATCGCGCCGAGCAGCAGCAATTGGGCACCGTCGGTCAGCGACTCGTGCAGGATCTTGCCCAGCGGCTGGCTGTTGCCGCCGGCAGTCGACTGCTGGCGCACCCGGTTCGCCAGCACCACCGCCATGATGATCGCCGGCGACTCCATCAAGGCCATCGCCGCCGCCATGTGACCGCCAAAGGCAATCTGGTGGTTGTCCAGGTATTGCACCGCGGTGATGAAGGTCACCGCGCTGACCGACCCATAGGTCGCCGCAATCGCGGCCGCGTCGAAACCATTGAGAAATCGCCGCAACAACAGATAACCCACCGCCGGCACCAGCGCGGCCAGGAACAGCGCGCATAACAAACTGGTCACCACCTCGCGCGACAGGCCGGAGGCCGCCAGCGCGAATCCGCCCTTGAGCCCGAGTGCCATCAACAGGTACAGCGACAGGAAACGGGCGATCGGCTGGGGTATCTCCAGGTTCGATCGCATCAGGCCGGCGAGCAGGCCGAACAGGAAAAACAGGATGGCAGGGTCTCGGAAGTTGTCCATGGCTTGCAGGTGCACCTTGTGGGCGGCACGGAGTCTTTGGGTGGGAGGCTGGATCAGTCGGCGCAAATACGCCAGCGCCCGGATCGGGCAATCACCGCGGATTGTCGCCGAGGTTCGGCCCCTGTCGCAGGTGGCTGTCAGTTGCCGGCGACCGGCATCCGCAGCAACACAAACGGGGCAGCGTCAGCTCCTGCAGGCAATTGAGCCGCACATCGACCCCCGGCGTCCTGCAACCGACCGAGGTGCAACCCCCCAACGCACGGTCTTGCCAGGCGCCGCGTACCGAGGCGCGCGGCGTCGGCGTGTCGGTCATGATCGGGAGGCCGCCGGCGGGCAGGCCTGGCCGTCGTGGGTATGGCCGCCGAGCACCAGGTCGATGCCGGCACCGGCGGCCACCATGCGGATCGAATCATGATGGCCCAGCAAGCCCGGGACCATAACCTGGTGCGGATCGCTGCTGTGCAGCAAGGTGACGCCATCGAAAACCTGCTGCAACCCGGCCATTCGCCCGGTGTTGCGGCGCAGGCTCGGCGCTCCCGGCTGCTTAGCGGAACACCACCGTCTTGTGGCCGTCGAGCAGGATGCGGTGCTCGGCATGCCACTTGACCGCACGTGCCAGCACCGCGCTCTCGGTGTCGCGGCCCAGGGTCGTCAGCGTGGCCACGTCCATGCTGTGGTTGGCGCGGGCCACGTCCTGCTCGATGATCGGGCCCTCGTCCAGGTCGCCGGTCACATAGTGGGCGGTGGCGCCGATCAGCTTGACGCCGCGGTCGTGCGCCTGCTGGTAGGGCCGTGCGCCCTTGAAGCTGGGCAGGAAGGAATGATGGATGTTGATCGCGCGGCCCGACAACTTGCGGCACAGGTCGTCCGACAGCACCTGCATGTAACGCGCCAGCACCAGCAGTTCGCCGCCTTCGGACTCGAACAGGTCGAGCAGCTTGGCCTCGGCCGCAGCCTTGGTGTCGGCCTTGACCGGAATATGGTGGAACGGAATGTTGTAGCTGGCCGCCAGCTGGTAGAAGTCGCGGTGGTTGGAGACGATCGCGCGCACGTCGATCGGCAACACGCCCGAGCGCAGGCGAAACAGCAGGTCGTGCAGGCAGTGGCCATGTTGCGACACCATGATCACCGTCGGGATCGGCCGCGCCGCTTCAGCAAAGCGCCCCTTGATACCGAACTCCGCGGCCAGCGGCGCGAAGGCCTCGTCCATCTGCGCGACCGACTTGCTATCGGATTTTGGCAACTCGAAACACACGCGCATGAAGAACACACCGGTCACGGCGTCGTCGAACTGCGCTGCCTCGACGATGTTGCCGCCCTGGGCCAGCAGGAAACCGCTGACAGCGTGCACGATGCCGGGGCGGTCGGGACAGGTAAGCGTGAGAATCAGTCGCATCAGGTAGGTCCGGTTGGGTTGCGGGTTCGCGCCTTGCGGTCGCAGGGCGTCGGGTCTGCGCGGTAGTCTACGGGCGAACCCCCGCCGGCGATACGCGGCGCCAGGCGCCGAACCCGGTTCCGGGCGCAGCCGTGTTTTCCGATGTCGCGCCAAGGCAAGGCGCCCTGTCGGCGGGTATATCATGTCGCACCGTTGACACAGTGTTTCCGCCACCGGGCAGCGCCAGCTGTCTGAATCCAGGGATCGCGCCACCGCAACCGGACATGAAATTTCCGTTCGCTTTTCGGCCCAAGCTGCTCGACACGCTTCCCGGCTACCGGCGTGAGCACTTCGGCCGGGACCTGGCGTCCGGCATCACGGTCGGCGTCGTGGCCCTGCCGCTGGCCATGGCCTTCGCGATCGCCAGCGGGCTCAAACCCGAGGCAGGGCTTTTCACCGCCATCATCGCCGGCTTCCTGATCTCGCTGCTCGGCGGCAGCCGGGTGCAGATCGGCGGGCCGGCCGGCGCCTTCATCGTCATCGTCTACGGCATCGTCGAGCGTTACGGCGTGGCCAACCTGATCATCGCCACCGCGATGTCGGGCGTGATGCTGTTCCTGCTCGGTTTCTTTCGTCTCGGCGTGCTGGTGCGTTTCATTCCGGTGGCGGTGGTGATCGGCTTCACCAACGGCATTGCGGTGCTGATCGCGCTGTCGCAGATCAAGGACTTCTTCGGCCTGCAGGTCGACGCGGTTCCGGCCGACCTGTTCGGCATGCTGCAGGTGTTGTGGGCGGCTGCGGCGACGGTCAACCCGTTCGCGCTGCTGGTCGCGAGCGGATCGCTGGCACTGATCCTGTTATGGGAGCGCGGGCGCCGCCAGTGGGCCCATGGGGCCGGCCTGCTGGCCCGCCTGTCCACCTTGCCCGGCAGCATCGTGGCGCTGGTGATTGCCGCCACGACGGTCTGGCTGCTCGGCCTGCCGGTGGAAACCATCGACAGCCGCTTCGGCGGTATTCCGGCCAGCCTGCCGGCATTCGACCTGCCGGAGTTCGACTGGGCCACCGTGCGTTTCCTGCTGATTCCGGCCTCCACGCTGGCGCTGCTCGGCGCCATCGAGTCGCTGCTGTGCGCCCGCGTTGCCGACAACCTGACCCGCGACCGCCACGATCCGAACCAGGAACTGATGGCCCAGGGCGTGGCCAACCTGGTCACGCCCTTTTTTGGCGGCATGCCGGCCACCGGCACCATCGCCCGAACGATGACCAATATCAAGAGCGGCGCGGTCTCGCCGATATCGGGCATCGTGCATGCCGGCACCTTGCTGGCGGTGGTGCTGATCGCCACACCACTGGCCGGCTCGATTCCGCTGGCCTGCCTGTCGGCCATCCTGCTGTACGTGGCCTGGAACATGGGCGAGTGGCGCGAGTTCCTGCACCTGCGCAAC
>JBFJZP010000005.1:0-19678 GCA_041622095.1 Burkholderiaceae bacterium
GCCGCCACTGGCGCCCAGGCGCAGGACAAGGTCATTTTCGGCACCAACTGGAAGGCCCAGGCCGACCACGGCGGTTTCTACCAGGCGATCGCCGACGGCACCTACAAGAAATACGGTCTCGATGTCGAGATCAAGCAGGGTGGCCCGCAGGTCAACAACCGGCCGCTGCTGGCCACCGGCAAGATCGATTTCATGATGGGCGGCAACCTGCTGCAGGGCTTCGACAACGTGAAGAACGGGTTGCCGACGATTGCCGTCGCCTCGATCTTCCAGAAGGAGCCGCAGGCGATCCTGGCCCATCCCGGGCAGGGATACGACAAGTTCAGCGACCTGACCAAGGCGCCGACGATCTTCATCGGCAAGGGTGGGCAGTTCAGCTTCTGGCAATGGATGAAGGCCGATCACGGTTTCAAGGACGAGCAGCTCAAGCCCTATACCTTCAACGTCGCCCCCTTCCTTGCCGACAAGAAATCGGCCCAGCAGGGCTATTCGACCAGCGAGCCGATCTCGATCAAGGACAAGGGCGGTTTCGCGCCGGTCGTGCACCTGCTGGCGGACCATGGCTTTTCCACGTATGCGACGTTGATCGAGACGCGGACCGACCTGGTCGAGAAGAATCCCAAGCTGGTGGAGCGCTTCGTCGAGGCATCGATCATCGGCTACTACAACTACCTGTACGGTGATCGCAAGGCGGCCAACGAGTTGATCAAGAAGGACAACCCGGACATGACCGACGATTACCTGGCGGCCTCGCTCAAGCTCAACTTGGACCTGGGCATCATTGATTCCGGCGATGCGCTGACCAAGGGTATCGGTGCGATGAGCAACGCGCGGGTGAAGGATTTCTACGACAAGATGGTCAAGTCCGGCCTGTACAAGGCCGGCGAGGTCGATCTGAGCAAGGTGGCGACCGACAAGTTTGTGAACAAAGGCCTCGGGCTCGATATCAAGAAGCGTCTGACCGGCAAATAGACGCATGCGCACGCTGGTCGTCCATTGCCATCCGAACCCGGAGAGTTTCAGCGCGGCACTCAATGCCACCGCGTGCGAAGCGTTGCGCAAGGGGGGTGGTGAGCTGCGGGTCATCGACCTGTACGCGCAGGGCTTCGATCCGGTGATGAAGCGCGACGAACGTGTGGCCTACGTCGACAACCCGGGGCTGATCGAGGCGCGCGTGCAGCCGCACGTCGACGCCTTGCGCTGGGCCGAACACCTGGTGTTCGTCTATCCGGTCTGGTTCCATGGCCCGCCGGCCATGCTCAAGGGTTGGCTGGAGCGGGTGTTCCTGCCCGGCGTGGCGTTTTCGCCGGCCACGCGCAAGGGCGACAAGACCGCCGCGGGGCTGCGCCATGTGCGGCGCCTGACGGTCGTCACGACCAGCGGTGCGCCGCACTGGTGGTTGTGGGTCGTCGGCAACCCGAACCGGCGCCTGTTCACGCGGGCGATCCGGGGCTTGTGCGCCAGGGCCTGCCGCGTGACCTGGTTGCAGTTGACCGACATGAACAACGTGACGGCGCAGGACCGCAGCGCATTCCTCGAACGTGTGGCGCGCAAACTCGAGGCCTTGCGGTGAGCATGCGCGCGTACCGCATCCCGGTCATGTTTCAGGCAGGTGCAGCATGGCCGATTGGCCCGGGAGGACAGGATGACTGACCAGAATTCGATGGGCCGGCCGCTGGCCAACTATGCCGCCTGGCGGCGTGCCGGTGATTTTGTTTTTGCCAGCGGCGTCATCGCGGTCGACCCGGGCAGTCGCAGCGTGGTCACGACCTACGAGCAACTCGCCGCGCCGGCGCGGGGCGAACTGGTCGGGCTGGGTTACGACACCGGCCAGATGTCGGTCGATGTCCACGAAGCGCCGATCGCGGCCCAGAGCTGGTTCGTGCTCGACCGTATCCGCGCGATTGCGCGGGAGTGTGGCGGCGAGTTGGCCGACGTCGTCAGGTTGGTGCAGTATTTCCGCGACCTGCGCCACTACCCGGTCTACAACCGGGTGCGCGGATTGTTCTTTCCCGCGCCGGTGGTGAGCACGGTGGTCGAGGCCAGCCGCATGTTGCCGTCCGACGCCGTGCTGGTCGAGGTCGAGGCGACCTTGTACATCCCGTCCCGGTAACTGGCGCGCAGCAGCCTTGTCGGCTGTCAATTCTGTTGCGCGAGACTGGCGGCCGGGTAGCGGTAGAACTGGTCGTTCAGGTAGCGCGCGACCTGGATGACGTCGTCGTCGCTCCAGCGCAGTTTCTCGATCTCCTGCCATCGGCGCACCTGGGCCACCAGGCTTTTCCAGTCGGTGGCGCTGCGTGTTGCGCGCCAGTGCATCTGCTTGTCATGGCAGGCCACGCAATACGTCTCGTACAGCAGTTGCCCGCGCGACGCCGGCGCAGGCGCCTGGCCATGGGCTGAAGTGGTGGCGGCCATCAGGCAGGCTGCCAGGACCTGGAGGGCCGCAGTCGACAGGCGATGTCCGGTATGCGCAGCTAAGAGGCGTATTTTCCCCATGCCGCATCGTACTCCGGCATGCCGCCCAATGGCATGTCTTGCGCGGATGGATGCGGCTGGACATCGAGAACCTGCGAGCGCGGCGGCAAGCGGCCGGATATCTGTCTCAAATTGAGATTATTTGATTGGTGTCGCCCGGACCTAGGGTTGTCCCTAGGTCCGGGCGCAGTTTGCGGTTCAACAATGCCTATGTACCCCCATTCATAGGCAAGGCGCTCCCTATAAGCGCCACTACCCACAGGAGAGACACATGCAAAAAGTCCTGCACATCAATCCGGACAAGTGCACTGGCTGCCTGCAGTGCGAGATGGCCTGTTCGTTCGAGAACTACGGCACCTTCGCCACTGCGAAGTCGCGCATCAAGGTGTTCGATTTCCACCATACCGGCAAGAAGGTGCCTTACACCTGCACGCAATGCGACGAGGCCTGGTGCCTGCATGCCTGCCCGGTCGAAGCCATCACGATGAACAAGGGCACCGGCGCGATGGAGGTCAATGAATCCACATGCGTCGGCTGCAAGGTCTGCACCATCGCCTGCCCGTTTGGCACCATCAACTATGTCGAGGAAACCGGCAAGGTCCAGAAGTGCGACCTGTGCGGTGGCGAGCCGGCCTGTGCCGACGCCTGCCCGACCGGCGCCATCACCTTCATCGATGCCAATTGGACCGGCCTGGGCAAGATGGCCCAGTGGGCGGACAAGTTGGGCAACCAGCCCAGCGCTGCTTAAAGGAGATTGCCATGTCATGGACCGGAAAAATGCTGCGTGTCGACCTGACCAAGGGAACGGTCAAGGTCGAGGCAACCAACATGGAGTGGGCGCAGGCCTACATCGGCTCGCGCGGCCTGGGTACCAAGTACCTGGTCGAGGAGGTCGACGCCAAGGTCGATCCGCTGTCGCCCGAGAACAAGATCATCTGGGCTACCGGGCCGCTGACCGGCACGATGGCCAGCACCGGCGGGCGCTACACCGTCATCACCAAGAGCCCGCTGACCGGTGCGGTCGCCTGCTCGAATTCCGGCGGCTATTGGGGCGCGGAGTTCAAGATGGCCGGCTACGACTTGCTGATCTTCGAAGGCAAGAGCGCCAAGCCGGTGTACCTGTACATCAACGACGACGTGGTCGAGTTGCGTGACGCCGCCCACCTGTGGGGCAAGAGCGTCTGGCAGACCGAGGAGATGCTCAAGAAGAGCCTGCAGGATCCGCTGACGCGTATCTCCAGCATCGGCAAGGCCGGCGAGAACGGCGTCTTGTACGCCAGCGTGGTCAACGACCTGCACCGCGCCGCCGGCCGCTCCGGCGTCGGCACGGTGATGGGCAGCAAGAACCTCAAGGCGATCGTGGTGCGCGGCACCAAGGGTGTTGGCAACATCCGCGACCCGAAGGCCTTCATGAAGGCGGTCAACGAGAAGAAGAAGATACTGGCCGAGAACGGCGTCACCGGCCAGGGCTTGCCGACCTACGGCACCCAGGTGTTGATGAACGTCATCAACGAGGTCGGTGCCTTGCCCACGCGCAACCACCGGGATTCGCAGTTCGAGGGCGCCAAGGACATCTCGGCCGAGGCCATGGCCACGCCACGCAAGACCGACGGCAAGAAGCACCTGGTGACCAACCAGGCCTGTTTCGGCTGCACGATTGCCTGCGGACGCATCAGCAAGATGGACGAGAGCCATTTCACCGTGGCCAACAAGCCGCAGTACTGGGGGGCATCCGGTGGCCTGGAGTACGAGGCGGCCTGGGCACTGGGAGCGGCCAACGGCGTCAACGACCTGGAGGCGCTGCAATATGCCAACCTGCTGTGCAACGAGGAAGGCATAGACCCTATCAGCTACGGTGCCACCATCGGCGCGGTAATGGAGTTGTACGAGATGGGCGTGCTGACCAAGGAGCAGATCGGCATCGAGGCGCCGTTCGGTTCGGCCCAGGCGCTGGCCTTCCTGACGGAACAGACCGTCAATGGCGTGGGTTTCGGCAAGGAGATCGGCCAGGGCTCGAAACGCCTGACCGCCAAATACGGCCACCCGGACCTGTCGATGAGCGTCAAGGGCCAGGAATTCCCGGCCTACGACGGGCGCGGCATCCAGGGCATGGGCCTGGCGTATGCCACCAGCAATCGCGGCGCCTGCCACCTGCGGGGCTACACCGTGGCTTCCGAAGTGCTGGGTATCCCGGTCAAGACCGATCCGCTGGAGCATGAAGGCAAGCCGGAACTGGTCAAGGCGTTCCAGGACGCGACCGCAGCCTTCGACTCGTCCGGCCTGTGCATCTTCACCACCTTCGCCTGGGGCCTGGCCGACCTGGCGCCGCAGATGGCGGCGGCCTGTGGCGAGCAGTACACCACCGAAGAACTGGAGAAGATCGGCGAGCGGATCTGGAACATGGAGCGTGAGTTCAACAACCGCGCCGGTTTCACCGACAAGGACGACAACCTGCCCAAGCGCCTGTTGACCGAAGCCACCAAGACCGGCCCGGCCAAGGGCAAGGTCAGCATGTTGCCGGAGATGCTGCCGAAGTACTACAAGGCCCGGGGCTGGGATCCACAAGGCCGCCCGACCGCCGAGACCAAGGCACGGCTGGGGCTGTAATATTCCCTTGCCCTTTCACTGGCGGCTCGTGAGGGCCGCCTTTGTTTTTCTGGAGAACGTATATGCACCACGTCATCCTCGGCGCCGGCCCGGCCGGTGTCATTGCCGCTGAAACCATTCGCAAACATGCAGCGAAAGACACGATCACTCTGGTCGGTGACGAGAAGGAGCCGCCATATTCACGCATGGCGATACCCTACCTGTTGATCGGCAACGTCGGCGAGCGCGGCACCTACCTGCGCAAGAGCCTGACGCACTATGACGACCTGAAGATCAAGCTGGTACATGCGCAGGCTCAAAGCGTTGATTCGGCGGCGCGCACGGTGAAACTCGACAACGGGGACAGCCTGAAGTTCGACCGCCTGCTGATCGCCACCGGTTCGCGTCCGGCCAGCCCGCCGATACCCGGCATGGACCTGCCGGGCATCCATCCATGCTGGACCATGGAGGACGCGCGCGCAATCGCCAAGCTGGCGACCAAGGGTGCCAGGGTGCTGCAGATGGGCGCAGGTTTCATCGGCTGCATCATCATGGAGGCGCTGGCCGCGCGCGGCGTCAAGCTCAGCGTGGTCGAGATGGGTGACCGCATGGTGCCGCGCATGATGGGTCCCACCGCCGGCGGCATGATCAAGGACTGGTGCGAAGCCAAGGGGGTCCAGGTGTTCACCAAGACCCGGGTCGATGCCATTGAAAAAGGCAGCGGCGACGCACCGCTCAAGGTCAAGCTGTCCAACGGCCAGTCGATGGACGTCGACCTGGTCATCAGCGCCACCGGCGTCAAGCCCTCGATCGGCTTTCTCGAGGACTCCGGCATCACCTGCCTGCAGGGTGTGTTGACCGACGAGCATTTGCAGACCAGTGTCCCGGGTATCTATGCCGCCGGCGACTGTGCCGAGGCATTCGACAAGGTCAGCAACAAGACCATCATCAGCGCGATCCAGCCGAATGCGGCCGAGCAGGCCCGCGTTGCCGCGCTGAACATGGTCGGACAGGTCACCGCGCTCAAGGGCGTGACGCAGATCAACGTGCTCGACACGCTCGGCCTGATCTCCACCAGCTTCGGCAACTGGGAAGGGGTGCCCGATGGCGACCATGTCGAATTGACCGACCTGGCCGAAGGCCGCCACCTGAGCCTGCAATTCAAGGACGATGTGCTGGTGGGCTGCAACAGCGTGGGCTGGACCAACCATGTTGGCGTCATGCGCGGCCTGGTCGAGGGCCAGATCCGGCTGGGCGCCTGGAAGGACCGGCTCAAGCAGGATCCGACCCGGCTGATGGACGCGTATCTGGCCAGCGCGCAGGGTCAAAGCGGCTGGACCGGGGCACAAGACGCGCGTCGCAGGTAAAGTCGCTTGCCATGAAGATCACGCTCAAGTTGTTCGCGTCGCTGACCGACTATCTGCCGCCGGCCGTCAAGTACACCAACATGCTGGAGATGGACGTGGCGCCGGACGCCAGCATCAGCCAGATCATCGCGCCGATGGCCTTGCCGGAGAAGATGGTGCACCTGGTGCTGGTCAATGGCAAGTATGTCGAGCCGCAGGATCGCCTGACGCGCACCTTGGCCGAAGGCGACGTGTTGGCCATCTGGCCGCCGATCGCCGGCGGCTGAACGTAGGCCGGCGCATATTGCCATGCAAGCTTTTTATGCCGAGCAGTTCGACCGCGAGATGGGTTGTACCGAAAAGGAGTGGCTGGGCTGGTTGCCCGAGGCCATGGGCCAGCATGCCTACCAGATGGTGGCGCAGGCCCTGACCGCGCGCATCGAGACCGGTCAGCTGATCCTGTCCTGGCGCGTCGGGGAGCCGCGCGCGATTGCGCTGGCGCGGATACCGCGGTTGCTGGTGAGTTTTCGCTTCACCGGGCTCGACGAGGCGCAGCGCTACCGGTTCATGAAGCGGTTCGATCTTTACATGCAGCGCGGCGGCGGCTGACCAGTCGGCTCCCTGCGGCGACTGGATCCAGGCCCGCGGAGCGTTCTCGGCTCCGTACGCGTGAACAGGTAGTCCTGCGGTTCGTCGCAAGCCGACTGCCGCAGCGGCTCCGCCTCGGCCTCGGCCTTGTTTTCGACACCTCCTGCCACCACCCGGGGGCCTGCCGAACGTCATGTTGGCGATCGGCCGCTCGCGATCGATGCGCAAGAACGCGATCGCCTCGGACGATGATTCGAAACCCTTGGCCCGCAATGGCGACCTCTGCGCGAGCGACTTCATCGGGTCGATCGGGGCGTGCACGGTGAGTGTGTCGCGCAGATCCGCCGGGTGGTCGCCGGCCGCTAAACTTCAGCCCTCTGCAAGGAACATACACCATGGTGACCAAGGCCGAACTATCCGAATTCCTGTTGCGGGAATTCCCGCAGAACAAGTGCACCATCGAAGCGCTCGGCCCGGGCACGGCGACCGTGCGCCATGCGGTGGGGCAAGCCGAGTTGCGTCCGGGCGGTACCGTGTCCGGCCCGGTGATGATGACGGTGGCCGACGTGGCCCTGTATGTGGCCATCCTGGGCCAGATCGGCATCGTTCCGCTGGCGGTCACCACCAGCCTGAACTTCAATTTCCTGCGCAAGCCGGCAAGCGACCGGGCCATCATCGGTGAGGGCCGGCTGCTGAAGGTCGGACGCACACTGGCGGTGGGCGAGGTGACGATTTATTCGCAGGGCCTGGACGAGCCTGTGGCCCATGCGGTCGGCACGTATGCGATTCCACGCTGAGGGCAGGCTCCACCCGCGCCGCTACCGGCCCCTGGCCCGCCATCGGGGGATCGCCGGTTTGAACCGGGATTGACAGCATGCGCGCCATCCCGATGACGATCGTGTTGCTCACGCTGAGCAACATCTTCATGGCCTTCGCCTAGTGGAACCGCTCAAGTTCGACTATCTCCGGGCTGCCTTGTGTATCCTGGGGGCGGTCTATTTCATCTTTCGCAGTCGCCGGACCGGCGGCTGACAAGTGGTCGGCCTTGGCGTGCGCGCACGCGCACGGTGCGATCGCGCTTGCATCTTGTTTGTTTTGTTGCTGGAGACTTTGCCATGGGTATCGATCCTTTGCCGCTTTCCCCCGACCTGGTACGGGTGTTGTCCGGTATCACCACCGCCACGTTGACAACCGTATTGCTGAAGAAGGGTTTGCGCAACGTCTGGATGCGGGGTTCACGTCCGCTCAAGCCGGGCCAGCCGCGGCTGGTCGGGCGAGCGTTCACCTTGCGCTTCGTGCCGGCCCGTGAAGACCTGGCGACACCGGCTTCCTGGGCTGCACCGATCTCCACCCGTGCGGCGATCGAGGCCATGCCGTCCGGCTGTATCGCGGTTGTCGATGCCATGGGTGTGCAGGATGCCGGCATCTTTGGTGACATCCTGTGCGCGCGCATGCAAAAGCGGGGCGTGGCGGCGCTGGTCAGCGATGGCGTGGTGCGTGACATGGACTGTGTGCTCGCCACCGGCCTTCCGGTCTGGTGCCAGGGTGCGGCCGCACCGGCATCGGTGGCCGGCCTGACCTTCGTCGCCTGGCAGGAGCCGGTCGGCTGTGGTGGTGTCGCGGTGTTTCCGAACGATGTGGTGGTGGTCGACAACGATGGTGCGGTGCTGATTCCGCAAGCGCTGCTCGAGGACGTGGTGAGCGCCGCGGTCGAGCAGGAGCGGCTCGAGGGCTGGATCATGACCCAGGTCGAGGCCGGGGTGCCGCTGCCGGGGCTGTACCCGCCGAACGCGGAGAACAAGGCGCGTTACGAAGACTGGGTCAAAAAAGCGGGTTGAGAGACGGCGTCAACCAATTCGTTACGCATCTTGCACCTGGCCAGGCAACTTTTCGCCATTGCGTGCCTACCATCGAGTTCTTTTCAAGGAGAACCCGATGGCACTGCAATCCCCTTTCTTCGGCAAACGTGATCCCGACCCCGCTGCGGCGCGGCGTGCCCAGACCATGGCACAACTCAACGCCCAGGGGGCAACGCCAGCTCCGCAGCCGTCCGGAGTGACGCCACCTGCCGCGCCGGTTGCAGCGGCTGCACCCGCGGTGGCCGAGACAAGCAGCAAGGCGGCCCCCCAGGGTGGCAGCAAGCTCACCGTTGGCCCCAATATCAAGCTCAAGGGCGTCGAGATCACCGACTGCGACACGCTGGTGGTCGAGGGCATGGTCGAGGCAACGATGGATTCGCGCCTGATGCAGATCGCCGAATGTGGCGCGTTCAAGGGCTCGGCCTGTATCGACATTGCCGAGATTCATGGCAACTTCGACGGCGATCTGACGGTGCGCGACAAGCTGATGATCTACGCCACCGGCAAGATCACCGGCAAGGTGCGCTATGGCAAGCTGGTCATAGAAGAAGGTGGCCAGCTCTCGGGTGAGGTGGCGTTTGGCATGGCGGATTCCAAGCCCCGCTCGGATGCGGCACAACGCAGCGCCCTGCAGGCGGCCTGAACCAGTCTCTGCCGGCCTCCGGCTGCGCAACAGCCGCAGTTGGCGCCGCGCGTAGCACCCCCAGGGCTGCGCCAGCCCTGGGCCGCAGCACTCGGGCCCGGTTCGACTACTTGATCTTCCCCAAGGCCTTGCGGAATTCTTCCAGCCGCTTTTCATAGTCCTCGGCGTCGCCGTAGTCGAGAAAGCGGTTGTAGCGCCCGTGGGTGCCCAGGATCTTGTGCGCATGCTTGATCGGGCAGAAATACTGCTCGGTACGTGCCACGATTTCACGCAGGTAGCCGATCAGGCCGTTGCCATATTCGCAGTAGATGCAGTGGAACTTCTCGATGAAGTTCAGGTAGTCGAGTTGGTGGCGGTCGTAGACGATGTAGTTGGCGCGCCGCACCTTCGTGATGCCATAGATCGGAAAGCAGGTCCACTGGTAGAAACTCACGCACAGGTCGAGCACGAACAGCGGAATTGCCATGCTGTAGATGATCGGGCCGGTGACCAGGTTCTGTGGTCGGTTGGTGACCAGCCAGCGAAAGAAGTTCATCTTCAGCTTGCGGTGGGCGTCGCGCACCGTGCGCTCGAACTCCACCCGCTTGCCCTTGATCTGGAAGAACATGCGGCTTTCCTGTTCATGCACCGCGCTGCGCAGCTCGTCTTCGAGCTCTGCCATCTGACCCAGTATCCGGTTGATCTTTTCATTCATCATGTGCTTTCTGTCGATGCGGGTCGGCGATGCCAAACCCTGCTGTCAGCTTTCATTGTGCACAAGCCGGATGTTGCTCGGGGTCGGCGGGAGGGGCGGCGCTAGCATCGAGCCGAACAGGGTCGATTGTTCACAGGGGGTATTGCCATGGTCGGAATCACGCGGCGCAGGGTGTTGACAGGCATTGGCGCTGCCGCGGTGGCGGTCGGCGCGGCCGCCTGGTGGGTGGCCCGGCCCAGGCCGGCGCCAATCGGTTTTTCTGCGTCGCCACAGGAGCTTGCGGCGGCGCGTGATCTGCTGGCCCGTTACCCCTCGGTCGATGCCCATGCCCATCCGGGTCGCAGTTTTGTCGACGGCGCCGAGAACCTCTCCGGCCTGGTCTGGCTGTATGCCAAGCTGGGCAGCTTCGAAGACGACACCATCGCCGCCATGCGCGCCGGCGGACTGAGCGCAGCCGCCTTTGCCGCGGTGGCGGACTTCCAGGCGCTGGGCCTGGAGGGCGAGGGGCTGGCGGCGGTGCGCGCCTTCGAACCCGGCGAGGTTTGGGCGAGTTACCGGCGCCAGATCACCCGCCTGCAGTCGCTGGCAAGCCGTGGTCTGGTGTGGCCGGTCCTGGAGGCGGCCGACATCGCCAGGGCCCGTGCGGCCGGCAAGGTCGGGGCCTTGCTGACGGTCGAAGGCGGCGATTTTCTCGAGGGCCGGCCGGAGCGTGTCGCCCAGGCGCATGCCGACGGCGTGCGTTCGATCACGCTGATGCACTACCGCAACAACGAGCTGGGCGACATCATCACCGGCACGCCGGTCCATGGCCGTCTCACCGACCAGGGCGTGGCGGTGGTTCGCGAGATGAACCGGCTCGGCATGCTGGTGGATGTCGCCCATGCCGATGAGGCGACTGCGTTGGGTGCCATCGAGGCCTCGTCGCGGCCGGTGATCGCGTCGCATGTCCATGTCCCTGGCGGGCATACCCATCCACGGTTCATCTCGCGCGCGTTGGCGCAGGCGGTCGCGAGCAAGGGCGGCGGCGTGGTCGGCGCCTGGCCGGCGGGCATCGGCATCGACGATCTCAAAGGCTTTGTCGATCGCGCGCAGGAACTGGTCGAGGTGGTCGGCATCGACCATGTCTGCCTGGGAACCGACATGGACGCCAACTACAAGCCGGTCTTCGACACCTATGAGAATCTTCCATACTTCGTGGCCGGGCTGGCGCAGCGAGGCTTGAATGAGACGGACATTGCCAAGTTGATCGGCGGCAATTTCATTCGCCTGTTGACCGACGCGCAGGCGGCTTGATGCGCGCCGCGGCGCACGCCGCAATGCCTTGTCATGGCGTGGGTGCCAGGGTTTGCGGTTCATCCTGGGGTGGCCTGGTGCGCGGGCAGGCCGCCGCAGACAGCAGGCCCGGCACGCAGTCGATGCCGGCCCGGAACAAGACGCGGCGCGCAAAGATGGGGTTTGTCTTCATGAACGGCGCCTGTCGCGCGGGTCCTGCCGCGCCCGGCCCCGGCCGGCGTCCGACACCGCTGTCATGCGCACACGGCCGTGCATCACAACTGCATGTTGTCGACCGACAGCATGGTCTTCTTGACGTGTACCGAGATGATGGCGACGACCTCGTCGGGTTTGGCCGGGCGCAGCAACTGCTCGGATTCGACCGTGACCTTGGTGACCAGGGAATCGTCTTCCAGCAGGCAATAAAACGGCGTCGGATCGGGCACGTCGGGTATGTCGTTGCGGCCTTCCATCGAGCCGTGGGGCACGCGCAGTCCGTCGAGCAGGGTCTTGAGCCGGTTGTCGATGTCGCCGCCATCGGTGATCAACATGCCGCGGCGCTGCTGGCGGAACAGCAACACCGAGACCTCCGCGTACAGGTGCAGGCGCTGCGTGACCAGCGGTGCGAACAGCAGACCGTCCTTTTCGACGATCACCGAGGGCTTGTCGGGCGATGGTGGATGGGCCAGCAGGGACGTGGCCAGGTCCTTCAACGGCGGTTCGCGCCACAGGCGCTTGAGTTGCGGGTGCAATGCGCGACGGATCTCCCATTTGTGGGGCGATTTGGCGCCTTGCCCATGCAAGGGCCCTTCGTATATCAGCCGGAATTCCATCGTTGGTCGACTCGCTGCAGTGGGCTGGTTCATTCTGCCAGTGCGCGGCTGCGCACCGCGCCCCCGGCGCCGTTCAAGCGCCGGCTGGCGCAGCCGCGAAGCGTTGTTCCAGATACGCCAGCAAGGTACGGATGCCTTGCGCCTCGCCACCGACCGGTCGGCCTGGGCGGGCCTGGTCGTTCCAGCCGAACAGGTCCACATGCAGCCAGTCCTGTTGCGGCGGCACGAAATACTCCAGGAACAGGGCGGCATTGATCGCGCCGGCCATCGCATTGCGCCCGGTGTTGACGATGTCGCCGACGCTGCTCTCGATACCCCCCTTGTAGGGACCCCACAAGGGCATGTGCCACAACGGGTCTTCATTGTCCAGGCCCAGGTCGACCAGTGTGCGAGCAGTGTCCATTGCGCGGCAGAACAGCGCCGGCAATTGCGGGCCCAGCGCGATCCTGGCCGCACCGGTGAGCGTGGCCAGGTCGATGATGAGTTCCGGACTGGACTCCGCCGCATATGCCAGCGCATCGCACAGGATCACCCGGCCTTCGGCATCGGTGTTGCCGATTTCGATCTGCAGTCCTTTGCGGGTCCGGATCACGTCACCCGGCCGGTAGGCATTGCCGGCAATGGCGTTCTCGACCGCCGGGATCAGCAGGTGCAGGCGGATCGGCAGCTTCAGCGCCATCACCATGGCCGCCAGGCCCAGCGCGCTGGCCGCGCCGCCCATGTCCTTTTTCATCAGCCGCATGCCGTCGGCGCCCTTGATGTCCAGGCCGCCACTGTCGAAGCAGACCCCCTTGCCGACGATGCTCACCAGCGGATGCGATGGTTTGCCCCAATGCAGTTCGATCAGGCGTGGTGCCCGGGTGCTGGCGCGACCGACCGCATGGATGGCCGGGAAGTTCTTCTTGAGCAACTGGTCGCCAACCACCTGCCGCATCTTGGCGCCGTGTTGCCTGGCCAGCGCCTGCGCCGCATCCGCGAGGTCCTCGGGGCCCATGTGTTCGGCCGGGGTGTTGATCAGGTCGCGCGCCATCGTGATCGCCTGCGCCATGGCCAGGCCGCGCCGGGTTGCCCCGCTGCTTGGCAACAACAGTTCGGCCGGTGCACGACGGCGCGGCTTGTAGCGGTCGAATGTGTAGGCCCCCAATTGCCATGACAAGGCTGCCTGTGCGGGATCCGGCACCAGGCCTTCGCCAGACAAGGCGTATTGGCCGGGCGGTAGCGCACTCGGCAGGGCCGACAACACGAACGGATCTCCCAAATGGCTGATACCCGCCAGCACCTGGGCCAGGCCGCCCTGTGTATCGGGCAGCAGGACATGGCTGTCGGCGGCGCCGGCAAAGCCGACGGTGTCGAGCCAGTGTCGGGTTGCGGCCGGCAACTGACCCGCCATCGTGGTGAACGATGTCTTGTCCACCAGTGTGATCGGGGTGGTCTTGGCGGGAACGGTTTTCTTGAGTTCGACGGTCATGGCAATGCGCTTGTGGATTGGAAAATCTGGTTGCCAGATGGCGGTGATGCGAATATCGGACAGCCTGCCTGGTGCGGGTAAATCATCCAGCTGGCCGCTACAAACCGTCCAGCGGCACATGCAGCCGGGCTGGCGCCAGGCCGACGCCGCCGCGTTCGCCCGGAACGACGTTGCCGTAACGGCGGGCAAACACCGGTGGCAGGGATCGCGCTTGTGCAGGCGCCAGCCACAGACGCAGCAGGTGGCGCCGGCGTTCCGGCTCCGGCCAGTCTTCGAAGGCGGTGCGGTCGTGCAGCAGCGTGTGGTTGTGCACGAGCTGGATATCGCCGGCCTGCAATTGCATCAGGAAGTGCAGCGATGGATCGTTGCACAAGGCGTCGAACAGGTCCAGCGCCTCGCGCAGCGCCGGATCGATTCGAGGCGCCTCGGGGAAGCGCTGCGCCGAATCGATGTACTGGCGCTGGTAGATCACGGAGAGTTGTCCGCCGGCAACTGGCGGCCACCAGTTGAATACCGGCATCAGGAAGAACGGGTCTTGCCCCGGCCCGACTTCGCCGCGTCGGTCGGTTGCCAGCGGCTGGAACAGCAGGCGGGCCAGGTCCGGCCGGCGGCTGCGCATCTCGTTGAAAACCGTGGTAGACGATACCAGTGCCGACTGGCCGCCGGACCGGGCGGCTTGCAGGCAGAGCAGGGCGACGATGTCGCAGGAATCGGTATGGTAGGTCTGGCGTTCGCGGGTCTGGTAGATCCGCACGGCCGGGTCGTCGGAGCGCAGGCCCATGTCCCGCACATGGCCGAGCACATGGCCCTGGGCATTCTGCGGTCGCGCGTTTCCCAGCATGGCCCCGATGAGCATGAAGGCGATGGCCGCCTGGCGCCGGCCCCAGGCATGCACCGGCAGACCGCGCAGCAGGGCAAAACCGCGTCCGTCGAGCACGTCGGACCGGATGCGTTCGAGCCGTGACGCGAGCAGGGGCAGGTCGTCATCGGCCACCTGCAGCCGGGCCAGGTCGGCGCCGGATGTCGACCATCGCGCACTGAGCGCATCGAGCTCGGCCAGTTCATCGCCGCGCAGGTGTTCCAGCCAGGCATCGGTGCCGGCCATGTCCGGTCCATACCAGGCTGCCGCACCCGATTGGTGGGGTGGCAGTTCCGGTTCCGGTTCGGACAGGTGCATGGCTGAACTATAGGGGATGCTGCCTTTGCGCAAGGCGCGGCCGCGCGAGCGTGGCAATGTGCTGCCGCCGGCGGCGGGTCAGCGCCCGGAAAGCCCCCAGACCGTGCGCAGCACCGACAACGCGGCGACGATGGCCGGGTCGTGTTCGGCTGCCTTCGGATAGATGAAGCTGAGCATCGCCGCCACGCGGGTATGTGGCCAGATCACCACCTGGTCGTGTTCGGCCATCGGCACGGCGACATCCTCGCGCAGCAGGGCCAGGCCCAGGCCGGAGCGGACCAGCGTCTGGGGGGCCGAACTGTGATCGGATTCCAGCACGATGTTGGGCATTAAGCCCTGGCGTGCGAACAGGTCGCGCAGCAGCGTCTGGGCATGGCTTGTCGCGGGAGCCCCGATCCACGGCATGTCGGCAATCTCGCGCCAGCCCGCGTGCAGGATGCGCTGGCGGTAGGAGAACGGAGCTGCGATACGGTACTGCAGCGCCTGCAAGGGCAAGCCGCTGACCTCGCGCGGGATGTTGGGGCCGATATAGAAAGAGGCCTGCACGCTGGACATCGCGACCGCCTCGCGCAACACCTCGGCGTCCGCGGCCCGGGTCTTGATCTCCAGCAGCGGCAATGCGCTGACCAGGCCATTGAGCAGCGAGCCCAGGCGCAAGGACTCCGGATCTCCCACGGTGCCGATGATCAGCGACCCCGACAACTCGCCCTGCAAGGCGCGTGCCTGGGCCTGCAGCGAGCCGGCGGCTTCGAGTACCTTCTCGGCTTCGGGCAACATGCGCTCGCCAGCGCGGGTGAGCACGATGCGACCCGGTTTGCGGTCGAACAAGGCGATGCCCAGTTCTTCTTCCAGGGCCTTGATCTGGCCCGACACCGCAGGCTGGGTGACATGGAGCACCTCGGCCGCGCGTGTCAGGTGGCCGATGCGGGCAACCGTGACAAATGCGCGCAGCTGGTAGATCTCCATCGTGTCAGGTTAACGTCAAATCGTCAGTGCGCGAGAAAACGGACCAGCGTCGGCTCTATGCCCAGGCGTACGTCGGCGCCGGGCGGGAACAAGGCCAGGCCGGCGTAGTGGGACTGGTTGGCGACGATCATGGTCTCGCCCACCCGTACCCGGTAGCGCGAGGTCTCGCCCAGGAACTCCGAACTCTCGACCCGTCCGTCGATCCAGGCGCGCGAGGCTTCCACATGTTCGTCCCGCACCCGGATGCTTACCGTGTGCGGGCGGAACGCCATGGTTGTCTTGCCCACTCCCGGCGTGTCGCTGGTGCGTGGCAACACCATCTCGCCGACGCCGTCGCCCAGGAACGTGATGGTTTCGCCGTTGACCTGCGTGATGCTGCCGTCGATCAGGTTGGCGGTGCCGACGAAGCCTGCGACAAACCGGTTGGCCGGAAAGTCGAACAGCGCCGCGGCCGATCCGACCTGCTGCAGGATGCCCTTGTCCAGCACGGCCATGCGGTCGGCCGTCGTCATGGCCTCCTCCTGGTCATGCGTGACGAAGATCGTGGTCAGGCCCAGCGTGCGCTGCAGGTTCTTGATCTCTTCGCGCATCTGCACCCGCAGGTTCTTGTCCAGGTTCGACAGCGGCTCATCGAGCAGCAACAGCTTGGGTTCGATCACGACGGTGCGTGCCAGCGCGACCCGCTGCTGTTGGCCACCGGAGAGTTGCCCCGGGCGCCGCTCGCCGAACTGTGACAGGCCGACCAGTTCCAGCGCCGCACCGACCCGGCGCCGGATCTCCTCCTTGGGCAGGCGCCGCTCGACCAGGCCGAAGGCGACGTTGTTCCAGACCGTCATGTGGGGCCACAAGGCGTAGTTCTGGAACACCATGCCGACGTTGCGCAGGTGCGGCGGCGTACCGGTGATGTCCTTGTCGTCGATCATCAGTTCTCCGCGCTGGTGCTGGTTGAAGCCGGCGATCAGGCGCAACAGCGTCGACTTGCCGGATCCGGAGGGCCCGAGCAGCGCAAAAAATTCGCCTGGCTCGATCCGGATATTGATGTCCTTGAGCACTTCGGTCTTGCCATAACTCAGGCTGATATGGCGCGCTTCGAGGGAAACCTTGTTCAGATGCATGGTGATGGTCCTGGTGTCATTCGTGGTTGGCGCGTGCAGGTGCGCGGGCGTTCTCGATCACGCGGTGCGACAGGTAGGTGCCCAGCGCGACGACGGCGACGGCAATCACGCCCAGCGCGGCGCCCGGACCGCGGCCGGCGATGCTCTGCATGTAGAGGTAGATGCCGTAGCTCATCGGCGCCTGGCTCTGCGCCGAGGTCAGCAGGATCGTGGCGGACAGCTCCACCGCCGCCGTGATGAAGCTGGTGACGAACCCGGCCAGGATGCCGCCGAGCATCAGCGGCACCATGACGCGGCGCACGGTACTCACCTTGCCGGCGCCCAGGCTGCTCGCGGCTTCCTCGAGCGAGATATGCACCTGTTGCAGCGCGGCCATGCACGAGCGCAGCGCATAGGGCAGGCGGCGCACCGCATAGGCGATCATGATCAGGAACCAGGTCGCCACCATCGGTGTGTCGGTGAAGGGCACGTTGACGCCCTTGAACATGCGCAGGTAGCCGATCGCCAGCACCAGCCCGGGAATCGCCAGCGCGATCGAGGCCAGGTAGTCCAGCCACTGGCGGGCCGGCAGCTGGGTGCGGTAGATCAGGTAGGCGATGATGGTGCCGAGCACGATATCCAGGCCGGCGGCCATGGTGCAGTACTTCAGCGTGTTGTAGATCATCATCTTGGAGTCGGTGAACACGGTGCCGTAGTGCGCCAGCGTGAAGCTGTCAGGCAACACCGAATAACTCCATACCTTGGAGAACGACATCAGCAGGATGCCGATGTGCGGGGCCAGCGTGACCAGCAGGATGAAGATGATCCAGCCGTAGGCCAATACCGACTCCCAGCCGCCGAGCTTGCGTCGTTGCAGCGAACCACCGCCTTTTTGCAGCGTCGAATAGTCCTTGCCCTTCATGACACGCGCCGCCATCCACAAGGCCAGGATCGAGAGCACGATCATGATCACGCTGATCACATAACCCAGCGGGTCCTCGATGCCGACCGAGGTGATGCGCAGATAGGCCTGCGGCGCCAGCATGTTGGTGACACCCATCACCAGTGGCGTGCCCAGGTCGTCGAACACCTTGACGAACACCAGCGCGGCGCCCGCCAGGTAACCGGGCAAGGACAACGGGAAGATGATGCGCCAGAACAGGCGCCAGCCCTTGGCTCCCAGGTTCTGCGCCGACTCTTCCATCGCGCCGTCGATGTTGCGCATCGCGGCGACCAGGTTGAGCAGGATGAACGGGAAGTAGTGGATGCTTTCCACGAAGGTCACGCCGACCAGGCCGTCCATGATCGGAATGGTGAAGCCGAACCAGTCGTTTAAAAGCAGGTTGACCGATCCGCTGCGCCCGAAGATCAGTTGCAGCGCGACCGCGCCGACGAACGGCGGCATGATCAGCGGCAACACGCCCAGCGTCTGGATCAGCAGTGCGCCTCGGAATTCGAAGCGCACCGTCAGGTAGGCCAGCGGTATCGCGATGATGGACGCAAAGAACACCGATGCCAGCGCCACGCTCAGGCTGTTGACGAAGGACTCGCGCATCAGCGTCTGGTCGAAGAAGTTGCTGAAGTGGCCGATCGTGAGTGCACCGGTTTCGTTGACGAAGGCGGTGTAGATCACCAGGCCGACCGGCACCAGCAGGAAGATCGCCAGGAAGGCCAGCACGATGCCGGCGAGCGACCAGTGGCCCCACGCGATGCCGGGGCCGGCGCTCCGGTTGATGGGCGCCTGGGGCGTGACGGGTTCTGTCAGGACAGCGGACATGGGCAGCTCTCGGGAAATGGAAGGGTCCCGCGCGCAGAACGGCGCGGGACCGGGGCAGGGCTTACTTGATCAGCGCGGAAGCCTGCTTGGCCAGTTCGGTGGCCTTTTCGTAGTTGGCCTTGGCCTTGGTGTTCCACAGTTCTTCCAGGCCGGTGAGCTGCTTGGCGACAGCCACTTCCTTCTTGTTGGCACGGAACAGTTCGAGGAATTTCTCATCCTTGATCATCGACTCCGACACCAGCGGCGAATAGGCGAAGCTGCGTGCCTGCTTGAGCAACTCGGCCGCCTGCGCGTTGGGCTTGGCCTTGAGCTTGCGCTCTGCCTCGTGGATGGCGCCGGTCGCGGCCTGCAGTTCCTTCAGGCGGAAGGTGATCATCTGGTCGAACAGGCTCACCACCACCTGGTAGCGGTCACTGGACAAGGTCGAGTCGAAACTCACCTTGGCGCGTTTGGCGATCTCATGCGCATCCGGGTAATTCGCCGGCACCTTGGCGCCGAAGCTGGCATTGGGCAGGATCGGCAGGCGGCTGATCTTGGGGTCGAACAGCAGTTCCTGGCCTTCGCGCGACATGGTGAACGCGATGAATTTCTTGGCCTCGTCGGCGTTCTTGCCGCCGGCCACCAGCGCGATGTTGGCCGGCACGACCGCGGTCACGTTGGGGTAGTGGAACTCGACCGGATAACCGGAATACTTGCTGGCCAGGCCGAAGAAGTCGATCACCAGGCCCACGCCATACTGGCCGTTGTTGACACCGTCCGGCACGCCGAAGCTGCGGTCGGTGATGGCGGCGCAGTTGCCGGAGATCTGCAGCAGCTGGGTCCAGCCTTTTTCCCAGCCTTCGCCCTGCAGGATGGTCTCGACCGTCAGGTGCGTCGTGCCCGAACGCGAGGGCGAGGACA
>JBFJZP010000006.1:0-18180 GCA_041622095.1 Burkholderiaceae bacterium
ATGTCCTGGATCACGTCCGGCCGGGTCAGGCTCAGCAATTCGTTGTTGCCCTTGACGTCCTTGTGGAAGTCCTTGAAACGTTCGCCGCGGTATTGCGCCTCGCCGAGCTTGAGGCGCTGGATCATCGTGCCCATCGCGCCGTCGAGGATGGCGATGCGCTGATGAAGAACGTCTGCCAGGGCCTGGCCCCGGGTGTAGGCGATTGCGTGTGTCATGGTGGCGACATTGTAGAAAGGCGCCGAAACACCTGGCGGCCGCAAGCTTGTTGCGGGCGCCCGGTGCGGGGCCATCCGGCCCCGGCATCGACCGATTGGGCGACGAAATCACCGGGGGTTTTCGGGCCGGTGTGCAATTCGCGGGACAATCGGCGCCATGGGAGTGATATCTTGTTGAACGACGCGGCGGTACTGGACGACGAGCAGGTGTCTCAGGCGCAGGGCGTGCTGCGCGAGGTTTTTGGTTACGCGCAGTTCCGCGGCCCGCAGCAAGGTGTCGTCGACCATGTCTGCGCGGGCGGCGACGCACTGGTGCTGATGCCCACCGGCGGCGGCAAGTCGCTGTGTTACCAGATTCCGGCGATCGTGCGCCAGCGCCAGGGCCACGGCACGACGGTGGTGGTCTCGCCGCTGATCGCGCTGATGCACGACCAGGTCGGCGCCTTGCACGAGGCCGGCGTCGATGCGGCTTTTCTGAACTCCACCTTGTCCGGCGAAGAAGCGGCGCAGGTCGAGAAGCGCCTGTTGCGTGGCGAGATCACGCTGTTGTACGTCGCTCCGGAGCGGGTCACGACCCAGCGTTTCCTGGCGCAGCTCGACAGCATGTACGAGCGTGGGCGGCTCGGCCTGTTCGCGATCGACGAAGCCCATTGCGTGAGCCAGTGGGGCCATGATTTCCGCCCGGAGTACCGGGCGCTGACGGTGCTGCACGAGCGTTATGCCAGGGTGCCGCGTATTGCGCTGACCGCGACCGCCGACGCCTTGACGCGCGAGGACATCCTCGAGCGGCTGCAGCTGCAGGACGCGCGGGCCTTCGTCAGCAGTTTCGATCGGCCGAACATCCGCTACACCATCGTCGAGAAGAAGGACCCGACCACCCAGCTGCTGCGTTTCGTGCAGGGCGAACATCCGGGCGACGCCGGAATCGTCTATTGCCAGTCGCGCAAGCGGGTCGAGGAAATTGCCAGGACCTTGTGTGACCACGGCGTCAATGCCTTGCCTTACCACGCCGGGCTGGACGCCAGGCTGCGCCAGCAGAACCAGGACCGTTTCCTGCGCGAGGAGGCGGTGGTCATGGTCGCGACGATCGCATTCGGCATGGGCATCGACAAACCCGACGTGCGTTTTGTCGCGCACCTGGACATGCCCAAGAATATCGAGGCCTATTACCAGGAGACCGGTCGCGCCGGGCGCGACGGCGGTGCGTCGGATGCCTGGATGGCGTATGGCCTGCAGGACGTTGTCAACCAGCGGCGCATGATCGATGAGAGCCCGGCCGGCGAGGAGTTCAAGCAGGTGCAGCGCGGCAAGCTCGATGCCTTGCTCGGGCTGGCGGAGGCCATCGACTGCCGGCGTGTGCGGCTGCTGAAGTATTTTGGCGAGACCTATGCGCCGGCGGCGTCAGCAGACGAAGACGCCGCTTGTGCACCGCGCCTGCGTTGCGGCAACTGCGACAACTGCATCTCGCCGGCCCAGGTCTGGGACGGCACCGATGCAGCGCGCAAGTTGCTCAGCACCATCTACCGGGTGCAGCAAGCCAGCGGCATCACCTTTGGCGCCGGCCACATCATGGACATCGTGCGCGGCAAGAAGACCGACAAGGTCAGCCAGCATGGCCATGCGGAACTGAGCACCTTCGGCATCGGCGCCGAGTTCAGCGAGCAGCAGTTGCGTGGTGTGTTGCGCCAGTTGATCGCGATCAATGCGGTCCATGTCGATGCCGAGGCCTACAACACGCTGGCACTGACCGAATCCTCGCGTGCGGTGCTCAAGGGCGAGGTGTCGGTGCAGCTGCGGGTGTCCAGCGCGGCGCCGGCGGCCGACCGCAGCCGGCGCCGCTCCAGTGGTCGCAGTGGCGCCGCCAAGGCCCCGGTGGAGCTCGACGCTGCAGCGCAGCAGCGCTACGAGTCGCTGCGCGAGTGGCGCGCCGAAGTGGCACGCGAACACAACCTGCCGGCCTACGTGATCTTCCACGACGCCACGCTGGCGGCCATCGCGCAGCGTGCGCCGCGCTCGCTGGACGACTTGCAAGGCATCAGCGGCATTGGCGCGCGCAAGCTCGAGGCTTATGGCGAAGAGGTGTTGCGGGTGGTGGCGCTCTGAATCGACTGGCGCGGCAGTTCACGCAGGCGCGCCGTCAGTCGCCATGCGCCCGCTGGATCGCGGGCAGATGCACGGAACGCGCACACGTGGACTGCTGCGCCAGAGCACGCAACCAGCGGGCGGTTTCATGGCTGAGCACGCTGGCATTGCGCACAAGCTGGTCGAAATGCCGGGTCAGCGTCTCGACATGTTCGCGCGTGTTGAACACGAAATACGCGCTGCCGATATAGATCACTGCGCGGCGCTGGCCGAACACCGTCACCGGCGCGCTGAACTGCTGGGTCAGGTCGTACAGGTGCAGACGCGTGCTGGGATACAACTCCTCGCACAGGTCGGCCATCTGGTGCAGTTGCTCGCAAACCTGCGCGGGTGTCAGTGCCGACCAGATGCCATGGCGGCGCGCAAAGTCTTCCATGCGTTGTTGCGGCACGGCCAGTTCATGGTCCATGCCGGTCACGCGGTTGAGCGTGAGCCGGGTCTCGTTGCTGGCCTTGGCCTGCTCGGGTGACTTGCCGACGTAGGACGCGTATTCCAGCTCCATCACCGCTTGGGTCTTCATGAACTCCGGCAGTGTCGTCGGCGCGTTGCGGATCTTGGCGCCGGCCGATTCCTGCAGCCAGCGCTCGATGTTGGCGTCCGCCGGGGCCGCGCTGGCCTGCGCCACTTCCAGCGATTCGCGCAGGATCTCGCCGGGCGACAAGGTGTTGCTGGTCAGCCCCAGCAACCAGTCGGTGCTGACGCCCAGTGCGGTGGCCAGTTCGGCCACCACCTGGCCGGATGGCAGGCGTACCTGGTGTTCGCCCAGCAACTGCGACACGGTCGAGCGATCGACGCCACTGCGTTCGGCCAGCGTTGTGCGGTTGAGCTGGCGTTCGAGCATGGCCTCGGACAAGCGTTCGCGGAACTGGAAGGCGCGTTGGGTTTTGGTGATTTTTTCCATCGATGGGCTAGATGGTAACGCTACGTGATAACTATCACGTTTGTGTCAAAAATCTGCACGATCCCAACGTTGCTTCACGCCAGCACGCGATCCGACAATTCCGGCATGGAAAAAAAGACACGAATGGTCATGAAGGCCGTTACCTGGCAACTGATCGGCTTCGTCGTGATGTCGGTCATCAACGTGCTGTACATGGGCAACTGGCGCGATGGCCTCGGCTTGTCGTCGGTGCTCACCTTGATCGGCCTGGTCAGCTACTACCTGCATGAGCAGGTATGGGCGCGTATCCATTGGGGCCGACTGTAAGGCGCGGCACCGGCGCCTTGGCGCCCCTGTCAGTGCATCAACCGCACTGGAATCCGGCCGCGATGACGCCGGCCATGCAGATCGCCTCGTCCTCGTCGCCGGTGCCACCACTGGCACCGACCGCGCCGATGACCTGGCCGGCTGCATCCTTGATCAGAACCGCTCCGGGCTGGGGCAGGAACTTGCCGTCGGACGTGCTTGACAAGGCGACGAAGAAGTTCGGGTTGCCCTTGGCGCGTTCAGCCAGCACGCGGCTCGACACGCCCATGCCGACCGCTCCCCAGGCCTTGGCCCGTGCGATGTCGAAGCGGAACATGCTGGCGCCGTCTTCGCTGGCGAATGCCTTGAGGTTGCCGGCGTCGTCGAGCACGGCAATACCCATCGGCTGGTAGCCGGCCTGTTTCGAATGGTCGAGTGCAGCGGCGATGATCTGGTTGGCTTGCGCCAGGGTCAAACGGGTCACGGGATTCCTTCAGCGTGAAGACAAAGACAAAGACAAAGGCGACCGGGTTTTTTCCGGATCTGCAGAACGCCGGCTTCTTCGCGCCGGGCCTGTTCAAGAGATCCTATACCGGTATCACCTGAGCCAAGGATAGCAAGGTCGGCAAACACCCGGGCTGGAAGCCATACCTGGCGGCGGCCAGCCATGCCGTGGTGATGCCGCAGGGGCGCGAACACAGGCTCGCCGCTTGCCCGAGGCCACCACCGGCGCATCGTGCTGGCGTTGTCGCACTTCATGGCCTGGCCGGCGGACATGCCGGACCGTGCCTGATTGCGGCCGTGCCGACCCGGCTCAGCCCGCGCGTCGACGCGGCAGGGCGACGCGTACCGGCGCGGCGGGCTTGGGTCGGCCGGCCCGGCGTGCACCCGCCGGCGACATGGCGCGTGGTGCCACCAGTTCGGCCAGCGTGACGCCATCGAGCACCTGGAAATAGGCCTGCAGCGCGTCGCCGAACACATGCTTGAGGCTGCAGGCGGGCGTCAGCGTGCAGGTGTCGGTGGCAGGGTCGAAACATTCGACGAGTCGAAAATCGGTCTCTGCCGCGCGCACGATGTCGCCGACCCGGATCGTGTCCGCTGATTGCAGCAGTCGCAGGCCTCCGCCGCGTCCGCGGGTGGTCTCGATCACGCCCTGACGCGCCAGGTCGTTGACCACCTTCATCAGGTGGTTCTTCGATACCCTGTGGTGCTCGGCCAGTTCGGCAATCGTCACCAGGCGCTCCGGATGGGCGGTGCAATACATCAGCACGCGCAGGCTGTAGTCGGTGTATTCGGAGAGGCGCATGCATGTCCCTGAAGATGCACAAAGTATATTGCTTTAAGCCTGCGCCGGATTTAACATGCGCATCGTGTGCATGTTTTATGTCGGCCAGCATCCAGCGGCCGACCGTGGAGGCTGGTCATGAAAACCTTGATTCAACCCATCGATGCGGCGTCCGCTCCGGTGCCGGACGCCGGTCATGGCTGGCCACTGCTGCGGCTGGGCTTTCGTCCCTTCTACCTGGCCGCAACCCTGTTCGCCGTCCTGGCGGTTCCGGCCTGGGTGCTGGTGTTCCTGGGCCACGCCGACTGGACACCCGCGTTGTCGCCGATGTTGTGGCATGCGCATGAGATGTTGTTCGGTTTTGCCGCGGCCGTGATCGTCGGTTTCCTGATGACCGCCGGCAAGGCCTGGACCGGACTGCAGACACCGCGCGGTACCGCCCTGGCGGCACTGGTGCTGGTCTGGCTGGCTGCCCGCGTGGCGCTGTTCACCGCGCCTTATCCGGTGTTTGCGGCGCTGGACCTGTTGCTGCTGCCGGTGGTGGCCGTCGTTCTGGTGCGGCTGTTGTTGCGCGCCGACAACCACCGCAACCTGCCACTGGCCGGCCTGCTCGGCCTGCTGACGCTGGCCAACCTGGTTTTTCACCTTTCGGTGCTCGGCTACCTGGCGCTGGACCCGGTACGCTCCCTGTATGCGGCGCTGGCGCTGATCGTGTTGATCGAATGCGTGATGGCGGGTCGGGTGATACCGGCCTTCACGATGAATGCCACTCCCGGACTGCGCCTGCAGCCCGATTCGCAACGGGAGAAAGCCACCGCAGCGGCCAGTGTGGCAGCCCTGGCGGTCTGGGTGTTCGCGCCGTCCGCGACCATCAGCGCGCCGCTGCTGGCGCTGGCAGCGGTGATGCAACTCGCCCGGCTGGCGGCCTGGAAACCCTGGCGCACCCGGAGCCGCCCGATCCTGTGGATCCTGCATCTGTCCTACGCCTGGATTCCGGTGGGTTTCCTGTTGCTGGCGATGAGCCTGCTCGGGTGGATCGCGGCTTCCGCCGGCATCCATGCCCTGGCCGTCGGCGCCACCGGCGGGCTGATCATCGGCATGGTGACCCGCACCGCGCGCGGCCATACCGGCCGGCCCTTGTCGGCATCGCCGCTCGAGGTCGCGGCTTATTCACTGGTCATGCTCGCTGCCGTGTTACGGGTGCTCGTTCCACTGCTGGCGCCGCAGTTCCTGGTGGCATCGGTCGTGGCGGCGGCACTGGCATGGTCGCTGGCCTTCGTGCTGTACCTGATCCGGTATGCGCCCTGGCTGCTGCGTGCCCGTGTCGACGGCAAGGACGGCTGACCGGCGCCATTGCTGCGCGCGTAATACCTGGGCCCGGGTACCGACGCTTTTAACGATTTCCATACCCTGAAACCTTGAAGGAATGCACCATGACCACCGGGTTTGCCAGCGCCATCGACGTGCGCACCATCGCTCCACGCGAGCGCCATCCGCTGATCTTCGGGCGCTTCGATGCAGTGCAGCCGGGCGAGGCGCTGTCGCCGGTGAACGACCATGACCCGCGTCCGCTCCATGACCCGTTCGAACCGCGCAGCGCCGGCCAGTATGACTGGACGTACCTGTGGTCCGGACCCGACCTGTGGCATGTGCAGATCGGCAAGACCACCCAAGGCAAGGTCGACGCCTTCGCCGGCAGCTGCGGCTCCGGTGGTGCCTGCGGCGGTTGAACCGACCGGACTGCAAGCATGACTTTCGTCGTCACCGAGTCCTGCATCAAGTGCAAATACACCGACTGTGTCGATGTATGCCCGGTCGATGCGTTCCGCGAAGGTCCGAACTTCCTGGTCATCGATCCGGACGACTGCATCGATTGCGCGGTCTGCGTGCCGGAATGCCCGGTCAACGCCATCTACGCCGATGAGGACGTGCCGGCCGACCAGCAGGCTTTCACACCGCTCAATGCGGAACTCGCCAGGCAGTGGAAACCGATCACCCGCACCAAGCTGGCACTGCCCGACGCAGACGAGTGGGCGAAGATCGAGAAGAAGCTCGACCAGCTCCAGCGTTGACATTCCCGGGCCGCGTCGCTGCGTTCGGTGGCGACCATAATGCTTCGCAGGCACAGGCGTTTTCTGCCATGTGCGAGACCCGGAGAATCACGACACCATGGCCGCCCTGCACCGCGCCGTCCTGCCCCTGCTGTTGCTGGCCCTGGTCGCCTGTGCCTGGTTCGCGCCCTTCGATGCACCGGCGGGCGAGAAGGTCGACGCCGGCCTCAAGCGTGCGCTGGTCAGCTTCGCGACCGCACGGGCGCTCAACGGCGTGATCTCGGTCGCGCAGGGCACCGAGTTGTCCTTGCAGCCGGCCGGTGTCGGCGCGACGCTGGCGCCCGGCCAGTTGCTCGATCCGGTCAACGACCTGGTCGAGCGGTTCTCGGATCTGATGCTGGGCGCCAGCGTGTTGTTCGGCGCCCAGAAGATTTTGCTGGGTGTCGGCAGCTACTGGCCGATCTCCACGCTGTTGACACTGGCCGCGCTGGCCTGGACCGCGATGTGGCTGCGCCGGCGGCCGATTCAACCCTGGTTGTCGCGCATGCTGGTGCTGGCGTTGATGCTGCGTTTCGCGGTGCCGGCGGTGACGCTGGGCACCGACCTGGTCTGGCAGCAGTTCCTGGCCGAAGACTACCGGGTCAGCCAGCAGGCCATCGATGCCACCTCGAGCGATGCGGCCGGCAGTGCGGCAACGGCGCAGCCAGAACCGGCAGCCCAGGGTGTGCTGGAGCAGTTGCGGCGATGGTTCGTGCACAACACCGATGTGCGTGCACGTTTCGACGAACTCAAGCAAACGCTGGAACAGGCCACCGAGCACCTGATCCGGTTGATGGTGGTGTTCGTGCTGCAGACCGTGGTCGTGCCCGCCGTGATGTTGTGGGTCATGTGGAGCTGGACCCGCAGCCTGTTCGAGCCGCGCGGCGCCTGGTCGGGCTGACTTTAGGCGGCGCTCAGTTGCGCAGCAATGCCAGCACCGACGACGGTGCCTGGTTGGCCTGGCTCAACATCGCGGTTCCGGCCTGTTGCAGGATCTGCGCCCGGGACAAGGCCGCCGTCTCCAGCGCAAAGTCGGCATCCTGGATGCGCGAGCGGCTGGCGGACAGGTTCTCGGATGAGGTCTGCAGGTTGCGGATCACCGTATCGAAGCGCGACATCTGCGCGCCGATGGCGGCACGTTCGGTACTGACATAGGCCAGGGCCCGGTCCATTCCGGCGATGACCTGCAGCGGGTTGTCGATGACATCGAGCGACTGCGCCAAACCCATCGCGCCCAGGTTCATGCTGCCCAGGCCGGCATCGATCGTCTGGCCCACATTTGCGCCGACCTGGAACGTCAGTGCGTTGCGTACACCCCCGCCTGTGGACAAGGTTTCGAAGTTCTCCGCAAAACCCGTCAAGACATCGGTGCCGGAGCGTGACGCGACATTGGGCACCACGCTGGCCGCGGTCTTCACCGCGCCGCCGTCGACATCGAGACCACCGATCGCGCCGGTGTCGGCATTGCCCAGGTCGAAACCGGCGATGAAATCCGCACCGGCGGCCTTGAATGCGGTCAGAAACGTCGCGGTGTCCGCGTACAGGGCTTTCGACGCATTCTGGAATGCATCGTCCAGCGTGGCGGCGGGATTCTGGTTCATGTAGACCAGCATGTCCTTGATGCCGGCGCCGCCGGCGCCCTTGATCTGCTCATGCAGGTAGCGTGTGGCCGCATAAGCGGCCGAGTAGTCCAGGCTGGTCAATGAGAAACCGTCGTCCAGCGCGTTTGCAATCGCGCTACGTCCGGCGGCGTCGCCACCGTTTTCGGCAATATCGTTCGCAATCCGTTCGTCCGCGCCGTGAATGAATTCCGCCGTGCCTTCGATGAACCAGCGCGCGTTGGCGGTGTTGGCCAGCGAGCCATAGTTGGTGGTGCGCGCCATCACCGCATGCACCATTTCATGCGCGATGATGCGGTCGTTATAGATTGGCGCGGCGCCCCCATTGGGCAGGTTGGCTGGTGTGAAATTCGCCATGTCGATCTGCAGCTTGAGATCGACTCCGAATCCGGTGGCGCCGACGCTGGATACGACGCGCGCCGCGACATTGGGGCCAACGGCGCCGTCTGTGAAACTGGTCAGCTCGATGCTCAGCGCGGCGCCGTCGGCAGTCAGTCCATACAAGTCGGTGATCAGTCTCTCGCTGTTTTCCAGCCAGCCGCCGACGCCTTGCAAGCCGTCCAGCACCGCCAACTGGTCGGTGTTGCCGACAGCACTCGCACGGCCCTGGCCGAACAGGAACAGGTCATTGAAACGGGCGCTGTTGCCGACCCGGTCGATTTCCGCCCCGAGTTGCGACACCTCGGCCTGGATCGCCTGGCGGTCGGCCGTGGAGTTGGTGCTGTTGGCGGACTGCACCGCGAGTTCGCGGATGCGTTGCAGATTGGCGGTGATGCCGCTCAACGCGCCTTCCGCGGTCTGCAGCATGGAAATGCCGTCGTTGGCATTACGTGCCGCCTGGGTGTTGCCGCGGATCTGGGTTGTCAGGCGCTCGGAGATGGCCAGACCGGCGGCATCGTCCTTGGCGCTGTTGATGCGCAGGCCGGTCGACAAGCGCTGCATGGACGTGGCCAGGCCCGACTGCGTGGTCGTCAGTTGTCGCTGGACATTCAGCGACGCCTGGTTGGAATTGATGCTCAGCGCCACGCCGTCTCCATTCTGGGGTTGTCGGGCAAGCCAGGGGCCGACCATCGGCATGCCGATGGCCGGTTCACCACCGCTCATCTCATCATCGGCAGTGCGGCGCAAAACTTGAATCGCCGTGGCACCCCGGCCGCGACATGTCGATCGCCCGGCCTGCCAGGCCGAAGCAATGGCCGCGCAACGACGCTGGTTTCCGGCCCGCGCCAATGCGTAATGGCCGATTCCGCCGGATCGCGGTCCATGGCATACGCGTTACACCGCGCTCTTGAACTATGGCGGCTGCGAAGTGGTTCAGTCGCCGATGCCGTACTTGCGCAGCCGCGTCGCGATTGCCGAATGCGACGTGCGCAGCCGCTGCGCCAGCTTGCGGGTCGAGCGGTATTGCGGATACAGCTGCTGCAGCAGCGATTTCTCCAGGCCGGCGACCGCTTCTTCCAGGCTGCCGACCTCTTCGGCGCGTACGCCGACCGAGGCCACGTCGACCTGGGCCAGTTCCAGGTCGGCCGCGTCGATGAGCGGCGCTTCGCTCAGCGTGGCGGCGCGGAACACCACGTTCTGCAACTGGCGCACATTGCCCAGCCAGGGGTTGCCGAGCAGGGCGCTGGCGGCGGCCTTGCTCAGGCGGGCCGGCGCGCGGCCGGTCTGCGCGCAGGCGCGGTCCAGGAAGACCTGGGCCAGCGGCAGGATGTCTTCGGTGCGTTCGCGCAGCGGCGGCAGGTTCAGCTGCAACACATCCAGGCGGAACAACAAGTCCTGGCGAAAACTGCCGGCCGCCACCATGTCTTCGAGCGCGCGGTGGGTCGCACTGATGATGCGCACGTCGGCGTGTTGTTCGTTGTCGCCGCCGACCCGTCGGAAACTGCCGTCGTTCAGGAAACGCAGCAGCTTGGCCTGCAGGTAGGGCGACATTTCCCCGACCTCGTCCAGGAACAGCGTGCCGCCATCGGTCAACTCCAGCATGCCGGGGCGTCCGCCGCGCAAGGCGCCGGTGAAGGCGCCTGCCGCATAACCGAACAGCTCGCTCTCGGCGAGGCTCTCGGGCAAGGCGGCGCAGTTCAGCGCGAAAAACGGCTGGTCGCGGCGCCGGCTGCCGGCGTGGCAGGCATGCGCGACCAGTTCCTTGCCGGTGCCGGTCTCGCCGCGGATCAGCAGCGGCGCATCGACCTGCGCCATCCGCGCCGCGCGTTGCTTGAGCGTACGGATTGCCGGCGATTGGCCCAGGATGGTCTCGAAGCCACCGGCGCCGTAGTTCTGCAAGGCGCTGAGCCGCTCACCCAGCCGATGCGGCGCGTGCAGGGTCAACACCGCGCCGGCGATATGGCCGCTGGCTTCATGCAAGGCCACGGTTTCCATCAGGAAACTCTGCCCGGCGATCTGGACCTCGCTGGCCGGCAGATGGTAGGCCTTGTCGATCAGCGCCGACACCAGTTGCGCATCGCCGGTCAAGGCCTGCAAGGACATGCCGGCCAATGCCTGTTCGGCCAGGCCGGTGGCGGTGAGCGCCGCCGCATTGGCGACCACGATCACGCCCCGGGCATCGACCGCCAGCACCGGGTCGGCCAGCGAAGCCAGCAAGGCATCGAGGTACAGCCGCCTGCGCGCGCCCGGCAGGATCTCCAGTTCGCGCACTGCCAGCACGCCGGCAACCGCCATTAAATCCTTGCGCAGGCGGTCGAGATCGCGGGCATCGAGTTCCGGCGCCTCGATATAGACATGCGGCGGTTCGACCTCGACCGCGGTGACATTGAGCGCACGCACCGCCAGTGCGGCCAGGATTTCCTGGGCAATGCCGACCCGATCGGAGAAGTGGACGTCGATGCGCATCAGGTGTCTCGAATGGCGTACGCTGTATGGATTTCGATACGACGGACGCAGGCCATTGTTTTCATTGAACTAATTCCACAGTATCGGTGAAACAGTCGCTAATTTGTCATGAATTCCATACACCCAGCTTGGTGAATTATCGGGAAATCGTGCTAAGTCGTTGATTTGATTGACCTGGCTTATCTGGCACGGCTGTTGCAACAGCCGTATCTGCCGTCGCGGTATGCACCACGCCGGCCATTCAAGGAGTAGCGGCATGCGTGTGATCGTGTTGGGCAGTGGCGTCATCGGGACGTCGGTGGCGTATTACCTGGCCAAGGCCGGCCACCAGGTCGAGGTGGTTGACCGCCAGAGCGGCCCGGCGCTGGAGACCAGCTTTGCCAATGCCGGCGAGGTGTCGCCCGGATATTCGTCGCCCTGGGCCGGCCCGGGTGTGCCGATCAAGGCGATCCAGTGGTTGCTGATGCACCACAGCCCGCTGGTCATCAAGCCGATGCTCGATCCGGCGATGTGGCGCTGGGGCCTGTCGATGTTGCGCAATTGCACCGAGGCCCGTTATCGCCTGAACAAGGGGCGCATGGTGCGCCTGGCCGAATACAGCCGCGACTGCCTGAAGCAGCTGCGCGCCGAGACCGGCATTGCCTACGACCAGCGCGAGCAAGGCACGCTGCAGCTGTTTCGCACGCAAAAGCAGCTCGACGGCACCGCCAAGGACGTCGAGATCCTGAAGGAATACGGCGTGCCGTACCAGTTGCTCGACCGCGCCGGCTACCTGTTGTACGAACCGGCGCTGGCCGACGTCAAGGAGAAATTCATCGGTGCCTTGCGGCTGCCGGGCGACGAGACCGGTGACTGTTTCAAGTTCACCACGGCACTGGCCGAGAAGGCCAAGGCCTTGGGCGTGGTGTTCCGCTTCGGCGAGGACATCCAGGGGCTCGAGCGTGAAGGCCAGCGCATCAGCGGCGTGCGCACCAGCAGTGGCATGCTGACGGCCGACCGGTATGTGCTGGCGCTGGGCAGTTTCTCCACCCGCATGCTGGCGCCGCTGGACATCGACATTCCGGTCTACCCGGTCAAGGGCTTCTCGATCACGGTGCCGATCAGCAATGCGGCCAAGGCTCCCGAATCGACCATCATGGACGAAACCCACAAGGTCGCGATCACCCGCCTGGGCGACCGGATCCGGGTCGGCGGCACCGCGCAGTTGTCGGGCTTCGATCTGCGGCTGGACCCGGGCCGGCGCAAGACGCTGGAGTTCGTCGTCAGCGACCTGTTCCCGCACGGGGGTGACGTCGCCCAGGCGGAGTTCTGGACCGGCCTGCGCCCGATGACGCCGGACGGCACGCCAATCCTGGGCGAAACCCGGTACAACAACCTGATGCTCAGCACCGGCCACGGCACATTGGGCTGGACCATGGCCGCCGGTACCGGCCGCGTCATGGCCGACCTGATCAGCGGCCGCGTGCCGGAGATCGACATGGAAGGCCTGACGGTCGCGCGGTACGCCTAGTTGCCGGCCTTTTAGTCGGTGTTCCCGACCACGCTGTCCCGGCGACTGGTCAGACCTTGCGCGCGCCGGGTGTCTGCTGCCGTTGCGTGATCCTGTCGCTGCTGCGGTCGGTTGCCGCCTCGCCCCAGGTCGACAGTGGCGCGGGTTGATGCCAGAGATAACCCTGTCCGTAGTCGACACCGAATGCGCGCAACATGGCCGCCGCCTCCTCGGTTTCGATGCCTTCGGCAACCGTCTTCTTGCCGGCTGCACGCGCCACGTCGCAGATCGCCCGCACCGTCGCCTGGTCGTATGGGTCGGCGACGAGCTGGCGCATGAACTGGCCGTCGATCTTCAGGTAGTCGACCGGCAGGTTCTTCAGATAGGTGAATGACGACATGCCGCTGCCGAAGTCGTCCAGCGCCACCCGCACGCCAAAGCTGCGCAACACCTCGAAGAACCCGCTCGACTGCTGCAGATGCGTGATTGCGGCGGTCTCTGTCACCTCGAAACACAGGCTGCGCGGGCTGAAGCCAAGGCGATGCAGCCGCTCGATCAGGAACTGCTGGAACTCCGGGTCACTGACCGACTGCCCGGACAGGTTGATTGCCAGATAGTCGACACCGGACAGGCGGCCCGGCGCATCGGCCAGCCAGTCGAACAGCTCGCCCACCACCCATCGATCGATACGCGTGGCCAGCGCATAACGTTCCGCCACCGGCAGGAAGGCGCCGGGCTCGATCAGTTTGCCGTCCTCGAACATGCGCAGCAACACCTCGCCACGCACAGGGGTGTCGGCGTTCGCCCGCAGCGGCACGATGCGTTGCCAGTACAGGCGCATGCGCCCCTCGTCCAGCGCGCCATGCAGGCGCTGCACCCAGTTGGTGATACCGCGCTGGTTCTGCACGCCCAGGTCGGAATCCATGTAGGTATAGACCCGGTTGCGACCGTATTCCTTGGCGATGTAGCAGGCCGAGTCGGCCGCCTGCATCACCGCGGTGACCGAGTTCCAGCGCTCGGTCAGCATCACCAGTCCGATGCTCGCGCCAATGTGGAAACTCTGGCCGGAATGCACGAACCGGTACTTGTCGATGCCCAGGCAGATCTGTTCCGCCAGTTGCCTGGCGCTGGACTGGTCGCAGGCATTCAGGATGATCGCGAACTCGTCACCCCCGATACGGGCGACCCGATCGCTGGCGCGTACCAGGTCGCGGATCAGCTGGGCCACTGCGCACAGCAACTGGTCGCCGCCGCTGTGGCCGCAGCTGTCGTTGACCACCTTGAACCGGTCCAGGTCGATGAACAGCACCGCATGGTCGTCAGGTGTGTCGGATCGGCTGTCGAGCGTGTGTTGCAACTGCAGCTCGAACTCGTCGCGATTGATCAGCCCGGTCAGCGAGTCATGCGCCGCACGGTGGCTGACCTCGGCATGTAACTCCTCCAGTGCCTGGCTGCGCTGCAGCGCCAGGCGCCTTTGCCGCAGCGCCAGCACGGCGAACGCCGACGCCACCAGCAGCAGCGCCAGGCAGAGCGCCCAGGCGATCCGCACCTGGCTGCGCACGGCGGCCAGGTACTGCCCGTTGACGCGATGGCGCGCCTGGTTGCTGCTCAGCAGCACCGCCTGGATCGCGCCGGAGGTGGCGTCGATTTGCGTGCGCAGGTTCTGCAGCCTGGCCTCGTCGAATACCGGCGCCTTGCCGTCGGGCCCGAAGTACGGCTCGGCCTGTGCCGCGAACCGGCCCAGCGTGACCAGCAATTGCTGGAAGCCCGACAACTCCCCGATCAGCCGATGGCTGAAACCATCGCGGATGATGTCGTAGCGGCTCGCGTAGATGCCGTAACGCAACGCGAGTCGGTCCATGGCGTTGCCCTGTCCCCGGTCACGCAATGCGGCGTCGAACTCCGAGCGCAGCTTGAGTTGCTCCACCTGAAGCTGGAACACGTCCCACTCACCCATCGTGCGGCCATCGCTGACGGTTTGCTCGATGGCTGCCAACTGCCGGTACTGCGGTGCCATCATGCCGACCAGCAGCAGCAAGGCCACTGCGGCCAGCATGGCCAGCACGTAGTCGGTCCGGCGCCGCATCGTCAACATGGGGGCTGCGTCGGAACGCCTATTGCACCGACATGCGGGTGATCTGCCAGATCGACCTGCCGTAATACAGGTCGGCTCGGGTTTCCGGCTTCATGTCGAAGGGATAGATCAGGAACAGCGGGCCCTTGTCGCGCACTGCCAGCTCCTTGCCGTCGATGCGCCGTGCCATCAAGGGCTCGAAAGCGCGTGCGTCGCTGATCGGCACGTCGACGGCGTAGTCGTTCAGCGCGACCAGGCGCAGCATCCGGCCCTTGGCGCCCACCGCGTCGAGCACCGTCTGAAGGCGCGGGCCGCGGAAGGTCACCGGTTCCTTGAACCAGGGTGTCCAGGTGCGGAATTCATGGGTCGGCAAGCGGTCGATCATCGCGGCGTCGAACACCGCGGCATCGCCCTGGTTGCGTTGGGTGATGTTGCCGGTGATGGTCAGAATCACCGGCTGGGTGGGAAGTGGCAGTGCCGGAGGCTTGGCGGGTCTTGCCGGTCGCGGCGACTGGGCCGCCACAGGGTTCACCAGCAGGACGCCGCAAGCCAGCAATGCCGTTCGGCGGGTAGGGCGCTTCATCGGGTTTGTCTCCTGTTTCGCGCGGTGCACGATTGTAGTGTTCGACAAGTATGCCGGGCGGGCCGAGGCGGTGTCGAGCGCCGCGGCCAGAGGGTCCGGTCAGTCCAGCATATGCTCGAACTCACCGAGCGCCACCGGACGCCCCAACAGATAACCCTGGCAGATCGCGCATCCGTTTTGCTGCAGAAAGGCCCGCTGCGCATCGGTTTCGACACCCTCCGCGACCACCTCCATGCCGAGCCGGCTGGCCAGCCCGATGATGGTCTGGATGATGATGCCGTCGGTCGCCTTGACGCCGATGTTGCGCACGAAACTCTGGTCGATCTTCAGTTGGTCGAGTGGCAGCTGGGTCAGGTAGGACAGCGACGACTGGCCGGTGCCGAAATCGTCCATCGAGAAACGCACGCCCAGCGTCTTGAGCTGATTCATCTTCGCGATGGTATCGACCACGTCGTCGAGCACCAGGCTCTCGGTCAGCTCCAGTTTCAGCCGCGCCGGATTGGCGGCGGTGCTGCGCAGCGTGGTGGCGATCTGGTGCACGAAGTCGGTCGCGCGGAACTGGCGCGCGCTGACATTGACCGCCAGTTCCAGCGCCTGTCGCTGCGGATCGGTTTCCCAGGCCTTGAGTTGCCGACATGCGGTTTCGAGCACCCACTGGCCGATCGGCAATATCAGGCCGGTTTCTTCGGCCAGCGGGATGAACTCCATTGGCGCCACCATGCCGCGCACCGGGTGCTGCCAGCGGATCAGGACCTCGGCACCGACGACACGCCCTTCATCTGTCACCTGGGCCTGGTAATGCAGCAGGAACTGACGGTTCTCGAGTGCGGCCCGCAGGTCGTTCTCCAGCGAGGTCCGCGCGGCGATCGCGGCCTGCATCTGCGGGTCGTAGAAACGGATCGCATTGCGCCCCGACATCTTGGCCTGGTACATGGCGATGTCGGCCTTCTTGAGCAGGTCGTCCACCGATTCCTCGTGCCCGAGGAACAGTGTCACGCCGATGCTCGGCGTGCTCGACAGCGTGTGCATGCCGATCTGATACGGCTTGTTGAGCGCCGCCAGGATCTTCTCGCCGATCAGTTCGGTCTGCGCGGCGGCATTGGGCGCCGGCATGTCGAGGTCCTCCAGCATCACGACGAATTCGTCGCCACCCAGGCGCGCAACCGTATCGGATTGACGCACGCAGCCGCGCAGACGGTTCGCGACCTGGCGCAGCAGGTTGTCGCCGATATCGTGGCCCAGCGTGTCGTTGATGGTCTTGAAGTGGTCCAGGTCCATGAACATCATCGCGCCCAGCCTGCCGCTTCGTGCGCTGGCGGCCAGCGCCTGCTGCAGCCGGTCCATCAGCAGCCGGCGGTTGGGCAGCCGTGTGAGCGGGTCGAAAAAAGCGAGCTGTTCGATTTCCTGCGCTGCGCTCTTGCTGGCGGTGATGTCGCGCGAGATCATGATGAAGCGGGGCGACTCGCCCGGGTTGACGTTCTTGCGTGCCACCGACAACTCGAACCAGGTCGCATCGTCGCCCTGGCGAAGAGCGAACTGCTTGCCGGATGACCAGCCGTCGGTATGCGCCTCGCGCAATGCGCTCTCGATCGTGTCGGCGACGTCGGCCGGCAGTTGGTCACGCACCCGGCCGTTGGCGAACAGCCCCGGTGCCTGCGCCAGCAAGGCCGGGTGGGGTGCGTGCGCGCTGTAATACCGACCGTCCAGGTCGAGTTCCAGCAGGGAGTCGGGTATCGCGTCCAGCGTGGCTTCGAGCTGGGCCTTGCCGTCGAGGATCTGCCCTCTGGCATGGGCCAGCCGGCCCAGGTGGCGCATGGCCAGTGCCGCTGCGCCGGCAATCATCAGCGCGATCAGGCCTGCAACGACCAGGATGCCGATCTGGTCCTGCCGCCAATCCTGCAACGCGGAGTCGAGCGGCACACTGGCGGCCACCGAGATGCCGTTGTACAAGGTCGGACGCGAAACCAGGATCGCCGGCAGCTGGCTCAGCCGCGCCGGTGCATAACTGATTCGCCGATCCGCCACCAGCTCCGACAGAGGCGGCGAAAGCAGGTTGCCGGTCAGTTCGAAATTGGGGGGCACGCTGCACAGCAGCTGCCCGTTGGCGCGTTCGAGCGTGATCTCCAGCCCGGGAATCGCAACCCCTTGCTCCATGATGACGGCCAGCAGCGGAACCCGCACTTCCGCCAAGGCAATCACCTTGCTGCTGTCGGCCATCTTGATGCTGCGCGCCATGTACAAGGCCGGCTCTGAACTGGTGAAGCTGATGAACGGTGCGCTGATGGTCAACGTGGATACCGGCTGGGTCAGCACCTGGTCGATGAACCCCTCGGGCAACTGCATCGTCGGGATGCGTCCGTCCCGATCCGATGACACCAGGACCTTGCCCTGTGGCGACAGCAGCGCCAGGTGGCTGACCAGCAGGTTCTGGCTGTCCGATGCCCGCACCAGACGGTTGGACTGTTCGGCATCGATCCATTCCGCCACCAGGCTGGACAGATTCAGCACTTCGTCCAAGCTGGCCAGCAGGATGTCGATACTCAGCAGGTTGCGGTTGATCGCCGACTCGGCGCCGCTGACGAAGCGCGTGGCATTGAGTTCCGCATCCTGGATTGCCGCGCTTCGCCCCCGCTCGAGCAGCGTGCCGGCC
>JBFJZP010000007.1:0-17554 GCA_041622095.1 Burkholderiaceae bacterium
ACTGGCCATGGGTGCCGAACAGGATGTCGGCCTTGTCGCCGACCGCCTCACGGATCAGCTTGCAGAAACGCTCCGACAAGTCCATGCGCTCGAGCGTCGGCTGGCGCGGATCGAACACCGAATAACCGCCGACCGGATCGAGCTTGACGGCGGTGAAGCCCTGGTCCACGTAGACGGCGGCGCGTTCCGCCGACTTGACCGGGTCGTCGTAGAAAGAGTCGTCCTCGTTCTCGTCCGGATACAGATAGGTATAGGTGCGCAGGCGCGGATTGACCAGGCCACCGAGCAGCTTGTAGACCGGCTGCTCCAGCGCCTTGCCGGTGATGTCCCAGCAGGCCATCTCCAGCGCGCTGAGCACGCCCATCAGCGACACATCGGGGCGCAGCGTGAACCCGGCGCCATAGGCCTTGCGCCACAAGGTCTCGATCTGCATCGGGTCCTGGCCGGCGAATACGCGCGCGAACAGGTCTTCGGCCATGGCCGCGACCACATGTGGGCTGAACGTGGCGGCATAGGCTTCGCCGACGCCCTCGATGCCGCAGGTCGTGCGCAACTTCACGAACACGAAATAACGGCCACCGAACGACGGCGGCGGATTGCCGACCACGAAGGTCTTGATCGATTCGAGTTGCATGGTGTGGTGTCTCCTGTGATCAGTGCTGTGCGGAAAGAATGGCCTGCGCACCCTTGTGCGCGACCATGGTCGTCGGGGCGTGGGTATTGCCCGAGGTGACGTTCGGGAACACGGATGCGTCGACCACATACAGCCGGTCGATGCCGTGCACCTGCAGTTGCGGGTTGACCACCGACGTGGCAGGGTCCGGCCCCATCATGCAGCTGCCCACAGGGTGGTAGCAGGTGCTGGCGCGGTTGCGGAAGTCCTCGACCAGGGCGGCGTCGTCCATGCCGTCCATGCTCGGTGGGATCGGTTGATGGATCAGTCCGCGCATCGCAGCGGTTTCGCTCAGGCGCCGGACCAGTTGCGCGCCGCGCAATGCCTGCGCCAGGTCTTCCGGATGCGACAGGTAGTTGGGCATGATGCGCGGCGCCTGGGCTGCATCGGGCGCCGCAATCTCGATCTTGCCGCGGCTCAGCGGCCGGCAGGGCTGGAAACACAGGATGAAGCCGGCAAAGGTGTCCGGCACGATCTGCGTGCCGGTCTTCGACTCCGCCAGTGTGTAGGTGATCGGATTGCAGTACAGCTGCATGTCGGCCTGCGCGGCCTGCGCATGCGAGCGCACGAAGCCGCCGCACTGGTTGACGCTGATGCTCAGCGGGCCGCCCAGCGTGGTCACATATTGCATGCCGGCCCACAACTGGCCCCAGCGGTTGCCCAGCACATTGTTCAGCGTCGGTTCGGTCGCCTTGAAGTAATAACTCATCGCCAGGTGATCCTGCAGGTTGGCACCGACCTGCGCCTGCTCCAGCACCGGTGTGATGCCATGGCGCTGCAGCAGCTCGCCCGGGCCGATGCCGGAGAGCTGCAGCAGTTGCGGGCTTTGCACCGCGCCGGCGCTGAGCACGACCGCAGCCCGAGCACGCACGCTGCGCACCGCGCCGCCCTGGCGGTACGACACGCCGACCGCCTTGCGGCCTTCGAACAGGATGCGTTCGGCCAGCGCGCCGGTCTGCAGGTCGACCTTGCCGCGGCGCAGCGCCGGGCGCAGGAACGCGTCGGCAGACGACCAGCGCATGCCGCGCCGGGTGTTGATCTGGTAACGGCCGACGCCTTCGGGTGTCGGGCCATTGAAATCTTCGGTGAAGGGCAGGCCGGCCTCTTGGGCAGCCTGGTAGAAATGCCGCTCCATCGGATGCAGCTGGTGGCGCACGTCGCTGACGTACAGCGGCCCGCCACCGGCCGCCTGGCCCTTGGCGTCGACCCGGTTTTCCAGGCTCTGGTAGACCGGCAATACATCCTGCCAGGACCAGCCGGTATTGCCGGCGCCCGCCCAGTCGTCGAAGTCGCCCGGCAGGCCTCGGCAATACACCATCGCATTGATCGAGCTCGAGCCGCCGACCACCTTGCCGCGCGGGAAATAGATGCGGCGCTGGTTCAGCCCGGCGTCGGGCTGGGCCTGGAACTTCCAGTTGACGCGTTCGTCGTAGAAGGTCTTGCCGTAACCGATCGGCATGTTGACCCACAGCCGCCGGTCATGTCCGCCAGCTTCCAGCACCAGCACGCTCGCACGACCGTCCTGGGTCAGTTTGTCGGCCAGCACGCAGCCCGCCGAGCCGGCGCCGATGATGATGTAGTCGTATTCCTGAACGGACATGTGCACCCCGTATCCCGGCTGTCGCTGGTGCAAGTGCACGACGCGACAACCATGCGGAAAGTGTAGGCCGATCGCGTTGCCGAACAGGCGCTGCGCAATTCAATTAATTGACGCCTTGATCGAGACGATGCCGGCCAGGAGGCCCGCTTCCGGCAGGTCGGATCGGCGCCGACGCTGGAGGGGTATGCCGCGACCGGACCGGGATGTAGCCGTCAGGCGGGCGCGGGTGTCGCCGGTGGATGAGGCGGCGGGGGCGGTGGCGGCGGTTCCTCTTCCGGCGGCGGTTGTACCGACAACGGATCCTCGGGCGCCAGTTCGCTGTCCGGGAAACGCGGGTCCATCGGCAACACCGCCTGCGTGCTGGTACCGGCCATCACGTAGTCGGCCTTCTCGTTCGGTTCGCCACGGTTGAGCGGGTACTTGCGGGCATAGTGCCAGGTCGCCAGCGCCAGCACCGACAGCACCAGCGCGAAATACAGCATCAAGGCTTCCGGGCCGAGCAGGTCCATCAGGCCGCCGGCAAGCGTCGGGCCCACCGTGGCGCCGATGCCGTTGAGCAGCAGCAGCCCCCCGGTGACCTGCAGCACCTTGGCGCGGTCGACCAGGTCGTTCACATGGGCTACGCTGATGCCGTAGACGGTAAAGGCCAGGCCGCCGAACAACACGCCCAGTGCGATCAGCGAGTTTTCATAGTCACGGGCCAGCATCCAGGCGATGCCGGACACCGAGGCGCAGGCCAGGCAGACGGAAAACAGCACCCAGCGCCGGTCGTGCCGATCCGAGAAATGGCCGACCGGCCACTGGAACACCGCGCCGCCGAGGATGGTGGCGGCCATGAAGGTGGCAATGCCGGTTTCGCTGAATCCCACGCCGGCACCGAACACATGGCCCAGGCCCAGCAACGGCCCGCTGAGCATGCCCGAGACCAGGGCTCCGAGCACCCCGATCGGCGATATCGAAAACAGTTCGATCAGGCTGAACGACGGCGCCTCGGTGACCACTGGCTGGTCGACCGGTGTCAGCGTGATCGGCAGCAACGCGAAAGAGAACAACACCGACACCATCACGAAGGGCAGGAAGCCATGGCGGTCACCCACCAGGATCAGCCATTGGCCGATCGCCAGTGCCACCATGTTCACCACCAGGTAGACAGCGAACACCTTGCCACGCTTGTCGGTGGGTGCCACCACGTTGAGCCAGCTCTCCACCACCAGATACAGACCGACCAGGCACAGGCCGGTGACGAAACGCAGCCCGCCCCAGAACCAGGGGTTGATCCACAAGGCATGCAAGAGCGGCAGCGTCGAGGCCACGGACGCCATCGCGGCGAAGGCACGAATGAACCCGACCTTGCGGATGATGTGCGGGCAGGCATAGGTGCCGTAGATGGCGCCGGCGAAATACGCCGACATCACCAGGCCGGTCACCAGGCTGGAGAAGTTGGCCTGCGAGGCCTGCGCACCAATGGCGGCGAACATCAGGCCGGTGCCGACGATCAGCAGGCCCACGCCGCTGAGCAATGCCGCCAACGGTATCAATATTTTTCCCAAGATCCGACCTTCTTGTATTTGTGGATGTGTACGCTCAACCCGGGCTGGGCATGGCCGGACCCGGTGGGTCACAAGGTATCACAGGTCGGTGACCGGCATGTGGCTGACTTGCGACCCCGACGGTTCTGTCTGGCTGTACCGGTCATCATCTTTCGCATGGTGTCGTGGCGGTCTGCATGCCGTGATGCACGACGCCATGCCGGGCGACCTGCGCGTGGTGCCGCTGGCCGACCGAGCGACCAGGGATCCGCAGCATCCGACCCGCGCCTTGCTGCGCAACTGGACCAAGGTGTGTATCGGCAACTTCATCGGCGCCGGTGTGCTGGTCGGCCTGGTCTGCCATGTGATCCATCGGCGCCGGCGCGGCGCGCAGCAGGACGCCTGGCGCATCGGATCGGCCCGATGAGGGGTCCCGTGCCGGCAGGCCCGATTCGGCCGCCGCGCGACGGAAAGCGGATACTGCGGCCCCATGAAAAGGATTTTGTGGGTCCTGGCCATCGTCCTGGCCATCGCCGGCGGACTGGGTCAATACGGTGCTGGCCCGCTGGCGTTGTTCGATGGTGCGTCTGCGCCGACCGGTGGCGCGGATGCGATAGAGCAGGCCTTCCGTGCCCGGCAAAGCGGGGTGCAGGTCAGCGGCGAGGGGGTGGTCAGCGCCTTGTTGTCCGATGACAACCAGGGCAGCCGGCACCAGCGCTTCATCTTGCGGCTGGATTCCGGCCAGACCGTGCTGGTGGCGCACAACATCGACCTGGCGCCGCGGCTGGATTCCTTGCGCAGGGGCGATACGGTGGCGTTCCATGGCGTCTACGAATGGAACGACAAGGGCGGCGTCATCCACTGGACCCACCATGACCCGGCGGGTCGGCATGTGCCAGGGTGGTTGCGCCATGGCGGGCAGACCTACCAGTAACCTGTCCGAATCACTTGCCTGGAACTGGCTGACTGCGTTTCGCGCACGGACACGAAGCTGGGTATTCTGCGCTTGGGAACCGGAGCCATTCCGCAAGCGGGTCCGTGTCCTGCCGCCAAGGGACCGGTCGAACAGGGAGAGGGCGATGCAAAACAATATCCACGATGGTTTGGCCGGCTGGCCTTGTTCGGCGAATCCGAAGGCGGCGCCATGGTTGCGCAGCTGACACCCTTGGTACGGCCGGACGTGACAGCTTCGCGCCGGTGGCCTCGGCGCGGCTCGCACGCGATGCATGCCGTGCGGCAGGCCATGGTGGCCTGACCTATTGGGAGTTCCCGGACTACGACCACTTCGCGGTGACCTACCGGGTCGCCGGGCTGCTGACCGAAGTCGGCAGCCTGATCTCGGCGCGTTCGCGTTTGCGCGAATGCATGCTCGACGCCCTGCATGGCGCCGGCATCGATATCGTGTCGCCGATTTTCATGAACACCCGGGCGCTGGAGCGGGACGCGTCGGTGATTCCGCAGCCGCAGGCGGCCATCGTCACGCACGAGGGGGTTGCGGCCGAGGAAGTCGCGTTCGAGAAGGCGACGATCGAACAGATGCGCGACACGCTGCAGGTGGTGGCTGCGCAGGCGCACCAGCGTGCGGAGAAGGCCTGATGGCTGTTGCGCACGGTCGCGAACCGCGCAGGAACTGGTCCGGCTGTCATCGGCCTGTGGCAGGCCTGCGCCAGCGCCTCAGCTGTCGCACAGCCGGAACAGTTCCTGCGCGGTGGCGATGCCGCGCAATGGCTGCAGGCCCACGCTCTGCACCGGCAGATCCACCTTCTGCGCGAACTCGGAAGACATCAGCAAGGGGATGCCGAGTTTCTTGGTCATGCCCTGGATCCGGGCTGTCATGTTGACCGGCGGTCCGACGACATTGAAAGCCAGCCGATTGGGCGCGCCCACATTCGCATGGGTGACGGTTCCCAGGTGCAGGCCCAGGCCGAACTCCACCACCGGCTGGCGCGCGCGCCGGCGCCGGTTGTTGATGACGGCGATGGTGTCGAACGCATCGATCGCGGCGTCCAGCGCCGACTTGCAGACATCGGCGGTACGGGCCGGGTCCTTGATCTCGAACACGATCAGGATGGCGTCGCCGATGAACTGCAGGATCTCGCCGCCACGCGGGGCCGCCGCCGCCGCGCAGTATTCGTAGTAGTCGTTGAGCAGCTTGAGCAGTTGCGGGGTCGGCAAGGTCTCGCTCAGCGCGGTGAAGCCGCGCAGGTCGGAGTACCAGAACGCGGCCGAGATCTTCTCGCCGTCGCCGCGCTTGACCTGGCCTTGCATGATGCGCTCGCTGATGCGCTTGCCGACAAAGGTGTCGAGCAGGCCCAGCGTGGTGCGCCGGGTCACCAGCAGTTCGAACAAGGGTGCCAACAGGTTGGCCAGCGCCTGCAGGCGCGCGACTTCGTCGGCGTCGAAACCACGCGCGTCGCGGGTCGCCAGCGTCATCACGTTGACAACCTTGTTCGAGAACACCAGCGGCAGCGCCAGGTAGTCGCGCACACCATCGGCGCGCAGCTCCTGCCAGATCGCATGTTCGCCTGGTTCGGGTGCGATATCCAGACGCTGCTGCAGCAGCGTGCGGGTCAGGTGCACGTGTTGTATCGGGCTGCCGATATAGGCATCGGTTTCCTGCACGCCATGGGCGCCGGCCCAGAATTGCGCACCGTCCGCACGCGTCCAGCTCAAGCCCACCGCCATCAGCTGGGGATGCAAGGTGCCACAGGACACACGCAGGCGGTCGATACGCGCGCCCACCGCGTCGAGTTGCCGCATCATGGCTTCCGTGAGTGTCATCGGATCCGCGATGAAACGCCCCTCGGTGAACAGCCAGTTCGCAACAGGTTCCAGCGGCCAGCCGCGCGCGGGCCCGAACATTCGCTGGCGTGCCATCTCGGCGGCGAAGGCGGTTGTCGAGATCGGTGTCGGCAAATCGGTCATCGGGCGCTTTCTTCGGCGATCCAGCGTGCCGCCTTTTCTGCAATCATCAGCGTCGGTGCATTGGTGTTGCCGCTGGTGATGGTGGGCATGACGCTGGCGTCGACCACCCGCAGGCCGGCCACGCCACGCACCCGCAATCGGGCGTCGAGTACCGCCATCGGGTCGTCGGCGCGGCCCATGCGGGCGGTGCCGACCGGATGAAAAATCGTCGTGGCGATGTCGCCGGCCAGGCGCGCCAGCTCCTCGTCGCTCTGGAATTGCACCCCCGGTTTCCACTCCTGCGGCTGGTATGCCGCCAGCGCCGGGCGCGACGCGATGTCGCGCACCTGGCGCAGGCTGGCGGCCGCGATGCGGCGGTCCTCGTCGGTGCTCAGATAGTGCGGTGCGATCGCCGGCGCGTCGGTCGGCGACGGGGACCGGATGGTGACCGTGCCGCGACTGGTCGGGTTCAGATTGCAGACGCTGGCGGTGAAAGCCGGGAACGGATGCAGCGGTTCGCCGAAGGCATCCAGGCTCAGCGGCTGCACATGGTATTCCAGGTTCGGGTGCGGGCGCTCCGGCTCCGAGCGGGTGAAAGCGCCGAGCTGGCTGGGCGCCATGCTCATCGGGCCGCTGCGCCGCAGCAGGTATTCCAGCCCGATCAAGGCCTTGCCGGTCCAACTGTTGGCCAGGGTATTCAGCGTCTTGACACCCTGGACCTTGAACACCGCCCGGATCTGCAGATGGTCCTGCAGGTTGGCGCCCACTCCGGGCGCGTCCTTCACCACCGCGATGCCGTGCTGCTGCAGCAAGGCGGCCGGCCCGATGCCGGAGAGTTGCAGCAACTGGCAAGAGCCGATGGCGCCCGCGCTCAGGATCACCTCGCGCGTGGCCTGCACCGTGACGGTCTGTGCGCCGCGGCGCAACACCAGGCCGCTGCAACGCGGTTGCCCGGATGGATCGGTGGTGTCGAACAGCAGGCGCTCGGTCAGGGCCTCGGTCCAGATCGTCAGGTTCGGCCGGTGCTGCGCCGGGCGCAGAAATGCCTTGGAGGCGTTCCAGCGCCAGCCGGCTTTCTGGTTGACCTCGAAGAAGCCGACGCCATGGTTGTCGCCGCTGTTGAAGTCGTCGCTGGCCGGCACGCCGGCCTCGGTGGCGGCCCGGGCAAAGGCCTCGAGCACGTCCCAGTGCAGGCGTTGCTTGTCGACCCGCCATTCGCCGCCATGGCCATGCAGTTCGGAAAAACGTCGTCCGTCGCGCTGCGGGTCTGCGCCCGCGTCGAGCCGGAAATGGTCTTCATGGGCCTTGAAGTCGGCCAGGCTGTTGGCCCAGGTCCAGTTGTCGTCGCCGGTGAGTGCCGCCCAGCCGTCGTAGTCGCGGGCCTGGCCACGCATGTAGATCATGCCGTTGATCGATGAGCAGCCGCCCAATGCCTTGCCACGCGGGTAACGCAAGACCCGGCCGTTCAGGCCGGCTTCGGCCTCGGTCCGGTACAACCAGTCGGTGCGCGGATTGCCGATGCAATACAGGTAGCCGACCGGGATGTGGATCCACGGGTAGTTGTCCTTGCGGCCGGCCTCGATCAGCAGCACCCGCCGCGACGGGTCGCGGCTCAGGCGGTTCGCCAGCAGGCACCCGGCCGTTCCAGCGCCCACGATGATGGTGTCGAAGCGGTCCTGTTGCATGGTGTGTGGTGTCTGAGCGGGCCTGTTGGTGTAGCGGCTTGCCGGTATCCATCCAGCATGCCGCGGCGGGCACGGATGGCCTTGGCGATACAGTATAGGCAGCGCCGGCAAGACCCCGTGCAAGCGGAGCTGACCTGCTGGCTGTATGCGTGTCCGATTGTCGCCGGTGCGAAGTTGTCGCCACCGGATCCATGTCCTTGAAGGAGCCAGCCATGGCCGAATCCGTATCCCTGGAACAAGCCACACGCGCCGACCTAGCCGCGGCGTTTCGCTGGGCCGCCCGGCTCGGCATGCATGAGTCGATCGCCAACCATTTCAGTGCCGTCGTGTCGGACGACGGCAAGCAGTTTCTGCTGAACCCGATGGGTGCGCATTTTTCGCGCATCCGGGCCAGCGACCTGCTGCTGCTAGACGCCGGCGATGCACAGGCCGGCCGCGGTGCCGATGCAGCCGATCCGACCGCCTGGTTCCTGCATGCCGAACTGCACCAGCGCCTGCCGCAGGCGCGCTGCATCCTGCACACCCACATGCCGCACGCGACCGCGTTGTGTTGCCTGGCGGATTTCGAGTTCCTGATGCTGGATCAGAATGCCTGCCGCTTCCACGGCCGCATCGCCTACGACCGCGATTACAGCGGCATGGCGCTGGAATCGTCCGAAGGCGCGCGCGTGGCCGGCCTGCTCGACGGCGGCAAGAGCGTGCTCTTCATGGGCAACCATGGCGTGATCGTCGTCGCGCCGTCAGTGGCGCAGGCTTTCGACGAGCTGTATTACCTGGAGAAGGCGGCGCAGCTGCAGGTGCTGGCCCTGTCCACCGGTCGGCCGCTGGCGCTGATACCGGAGCCGGTGGCGGCGCTGGCCGGGCGGCAGTGGAACGATTATCCGACCCGGTTTTCCGAACTGCATTTCCAGGCGCTCAAGGACATCCTGGACCGGGAAGAGCCGGACTACGCCGGCTGAGCTTGACCCGGACTGCAAGCTTGTCATCCCAGGCCCGGGCTGTTGTGCCGTCCGCCGACGTGTCGAATCCGTCCGCTGCCATGCCCGCCACCCGCAGGCCGCTGGCCGCAGACCCGCATGTCGGCACCGAACGGATCCACTTCCTGCTGCTGCCGGCGTTCTCGATGATGGGCTTCGTGTCGGCGATCGAACCACTGCGGGTGGCCAATCGGTTCCGACCGGAAAGCTACCGCTGGCAGTTGGTGACGCCCGATGGCGGGCCGGTGCGCGCGAGCAATGGCATGTCGCTCAATGCCGATGCGGCGCTGGCGGATCCGGCGGCGGTGCGACTGGTCATCGTGGTGGCGGGATTCGATCCGCTGGCCACTTATGACGCTGCGCTGGGCCACTGGTTGCGCGGTGTCGTGCGATCCGGCGGCATGGTTGGCGCGGTCGATACCGGTGTGTTCGTGTTGGCCGAGGCCGGCGTGGCAGGGGCTGGTCCGGTGACGCTGCACTGGGAGGCGCAAGCGGCATTCCAGGAGCGGTTTCCGACCATTGCGGTGACGCAGGAACTGTTCGAGATCGGCGCCTCTTGCATCACCTGCGCCGGCGGCACCGCGGCGATCGACCTGATGCTGGCGCGTATCGCCGGGCGCCATGGCCAGGCGCTGGCAGCCCAGGTGTCGGAGCAGTTCGTGCTGGGCCGCATCCGCAGCCCGTCGGACCACCAGCGGCTGGAGATTGCGACGCGTTACCAGGTGCACAACCGCAAGGTGATCCAGGTGATCCGGCTGATGCAGGATCACATCGAGGACCCGCTGGAGCCGGAGGACCTGGCCCGGATGATCGACGTCACGCGGCGCCAGCTGGAGCGGCTGTTTTCAACCCATTTGTCGGATACACCCGGCCACTTCTATACCGGCCTGCGGCTGGAACATGCGCGCATGCTGCTGCGCCAGTCGGACATGGGCATCACCGCGGTCGGCATCGCTTGCGGTTTTCGATCGCCCTCGCATTTCTCGCGCAGCTACCGGATGGTGTTCGGGTGCAGCCCGAAGGATGATCGGGGCGCGCCGCCGCCGGCCAAAGGTCGGCGGCCGATGCGTTCGCGGGGACGCTAGGTACGACCTGGTCTGCGATCGCCCGCAGGTACCGCTGTTGGCGCAATAGCGCCACTCGAACAGGGCAATGGCGCTTGTGCAAGGCGGACAGCCAGTTGGCGTGGCTGGTATTGTGTCCACATCGATACTAGAATGAGCCTCGTTATGGACGGAGTATGGATATGACCGATACCAAAGGCGCAACCCACGGCACCCGTGTCCACAAGGCCAAGCTGCCTGCGACGCCGCGCCCCAGGGCCCGCAGCGTGAAGATGGCTTCGCGCAAGACCCAGCCGGCCCGGAGCGACTCCGACGACCTGCTGCCGATGCAAGGGGAATATCCGGCTGCCCGGGAAACGCAGGTCCTTTATGTTCGAAGCAAGGGTATCGACGACTTCGTGGCCGACGTTCATGCCGCCGACCCGATCCAGCTCATCGAGATCGAGCGCAAAGGCGTGGCCGGGATTTTCGTGAAGGATCTGTCCCGGCGCATGGAGATCCCGGCGCAGCGCATGTTCGACATCCTCGGCGTTCCGAAGGCGACGGCCGAGAAAAAGGTGGCTGCCGGCGAGTTGCTCACCGGCAATGGCGGACGGGCCGCGCTTGGAATAGCCCGGCTGCTCGGAATTGCCAAGGAGATTGTCGAGAATTCGACCGCCGCAGAGGCCCGCAACTTTGACTCCGCCAAGTGGCTCGGCCAGTGGCTGGAGACGCCGCAACCAGCGCTTGGCGGGCGCAAGCCCGCGACACTGATCGATACCCCCACCGGGCTCGAAGTGGTGTCCAGGCTGCTGGGCGCGATCGAGAGCGGCGCATACCAATGATCTTGTGGCGGATCGCGGCAGAGACGCGCAAGTACGGCGCCGATGATCTCAGCGGCGCCGGCGCTGCCAAGAGCCCAGGCCGATGGAATGACGATGGCCAGGCGGTACTTTACGCCGCGCCGACCATTGCCATCGCGGTATTGGAAACCGCCGCGCATGTCGACGACGCGGGCTTGCCGCTCAACCGTTATCTGGTGCAGATCGAGGTCCCGGACGGCGTCTGGAAGGCCAGGACGGTGATGGATGTCGCCGCACTTCCGGCAACATGGGCCTCCATTCCCGCCGGGCGTGCCAGCGTACAGGCTGGCGCCGAATGGCTGCGCGCAATGACCACCGCCATCCTGCAGGTGCCATCGGTCATCGTGCCCGAGGAGACGGCGGCACTCATCAATCCCTTGCACCCGGACGCGAAGAAGTTGTCGGCCCGGATCGTCCGGCTGTTCGAATACAACCGCTTGTTTCGCAGCGCGTGACGGACCGGATTCGCGGCCGGGCCAGGCATCGCACGCCAGCCGCGAATCGCTGCCGGCAAATCCAGGTCGCTCCGAGGCAACGAATACGCTTAGCCGATCGGTTCCGGGCCATGGCGCCGCGCTACCCTGCAATCCAAGGCTGCGCAGCGGATCCTCCTATTCGTTCAATGCGTCGAGGAAGTTGTTGCGCCACCAGTGCACGTCCTGGTCGCGGATCCGTTGCAGCAAGGCCTGGTGCCGCTGCCGGCGTTCTTCCAGCGGCATTTGCAGTGCGCGCTGCATGGCTTCGGCGGTATGCGCGGTGTCGTAGGGATTGACCATCAAGGCTTCGTGTAATTGCTCGGCGGCGCCGGCAAAACGCGACAGGATCAGCACGCCCGGATCGGCCGGGTCCTGCGCTGCGATGTACTCCTTGGCCACCAGGTTCATGCCGTCGCGCAAGGGTGTTACCAGCGCCACGCAGGCGGCCCGGTACAGGCCGGGCAGGCGTTTGCGCGCCACGTTGCGGTGGATGGCACGCACCGGCATCCAGTCCAGCTCGCCGAAGTTGCCATTGATGGCGCCACACAGGCTTTCGAGCTCCTTGCGCAAGGACGCGTAGGCATCGACGGACTCCCGGCTGGGGGCCGCGATCTGTATCAAGGTGGCCGAGCGAAGGTTCTCCGGATAACGCTTCAACAGCAGCTGGAATGCCTTTAGGCGCTGCGGCAGGCCCTTGGAGTAGTCCATGCGTTCGACGCCGATCAGCAGCCGGCGGCGCGAGAACTCGGCGCGCATCTGCTTGAACATGTCCTGTGCGTCCTTGCTCTTGCCGAGCGCCTCGAACTCGTCGACATCGATGCCGATCGGAAACGCGCGCGCCTTCAACGTCTTGCCATGGGCCCGGAACTCGTGCTCGCCCAGGATGTCCGCCGTGATCTCGGTCCCCACGTAGCGGGAAAAATGGTCAACATCGGCCTGGCTCTGGAACCCGACCAGGTCGTAGGCGAACAGCGAACGCATCAGCCAGCCGTGATCGGGTATGGCCGCGAGGATCAGCGGCGGGGGCACCGGGATGTGCAGGAAGAAACCGATGCGCTGTTCGCAGCCGATGGCGCGCAAATCGGCTGCCAGCGGGATCAGGTGGTAGTCGTGCACCCAGATGATGTCGTCGGGCTTGAGCAGGTTGGCCAGCTTGCGCGCCATCATCTGGTTCACGCGCCGGTAGCCGCCCACATAGCCGGCATCGAAATCGGCCAGGTCCAGCCGGTAGTGAAAGACCGGCCACAACACGCCGTTGCTGTAGCCGAGGTAGTAGCTGTCGTGGTCCTCCCGGCTCATATCCACGGTGGCCAGCTGCACCCTGCCGGCGGTTTGCAGATGCAACTCGCCTTCGCCGGGCGTGCCGTCTTCGATGACCTTGCCACTCCAGCCGAACCACAGGCCACCGGAGACTTCCAGCGCCTGGCCGACCGCCACGGCGAGGCCGCCCGACGCCGCTTTGCGCGGGTCGGCGACACGATTGGAGACTACGACGAGACGTCCCATGCAAGTCCTTTCAGTGCGACCTGTCCATGCAGCGGACCCTAGATCACCGTGTCCCATGCGGCCGAGAGCCGCACGGCTGCATTGATGATGCCCACCATCGAATAGGTTTGCGGGTAGTTGCCCCACATCTCGCCGGTGATGGCGTGGGTGTCTTCCGACAACATGCCCAGCGGGTTGCGCGCCCGCAACATGGTCTCGAAGATGGCGCGTGCCTCGGCCACGCGGCCGACGCGGGCCAGCGCGTCGATGCGCCAGAAGGTACAGATGTTGAACGCGGTCTCCGGCGCGCCGAAATCGTCGGGTGCTTCGTAGCGCCGCATGTACGGCCCGTCGCACAGGTGTTCTTCCAGTGCCTTGAGCGTGGCCACGAAGCGCGGGTCCATCGGGTCGATGAAGCCCACTTCAACCATCAGCAGCACGCTGGCATCGAGATCGCGTCCGCCAAAACTCTCGGCAAACGACTGGCGCTCCTCGCTCCAGGCATCGCGCAGGATGCGCTCGCGCATGGCATGGGCCTGCTGGCTCCAGTAGGTGGCCCGCTCGGGCCGGCGCAAGGTGGTGGCGATCTTGGCCAGGCGGTCGCAGGCGGCCCAGCACATGAGCGCCGACGAGGTATGTACCCGGGCACGCGTGCGCAGCTCCCACATGCCGGCATCGGGCTGATCGAAGATGCTGATGGCCCTCTCGCCCGCGAGCTCCAGCCGCTCGAACTCCGCCCCACCTGCCGGATGGATCAGGCGCCGGTCATGAAAGGCCTGGGCGGCAGCGAGCACGATATTGCCGTAGACGTCGTGCTGGAAGTGCTCCTGGGCCTGGTTGCCCACCCGCACCGGTCCCATGCCCCGGTAACCGGGGAGGGTGTCGCATATGCGCTCGGGCAGATCGCGCTCGAGGCCGATGCCGAACAGCGGTTGCACATGTCCGCCATTGGCGTCGACCACCGCATTGGTGAGCCAGCCCAGGTAGTTCTCCATGGTGCCGACCTCGGCCAGGCTGTTGAGCGCCCGCACCACGAAGAATGCGTCGCGCAGCCAGCAGTAGCGGTAGTCCCAGTTGCGCTGGGTGTTCGGCGCTTCGGGGATGCTGGTGGTCATGGCCGCGACGATGGCGCCGGTGTCCTCGAACACCGACAGCTTGAGCGTGATGGCGGCGCGGATCACCGCTTCCTGCCACTCCAGCGGCAACGCCAGCCGCTGTGTCCAGTCGCGCCAGTAGGCCAGCGTTTCCTGCTCGAAGTGGCGCGCGGTGTCGCCGACGCCGCCCTCGAGTGTTTCGTCCGGGCCGAGCAGGAAGTTGATGTCGCGCGTCAGCAGGAACGGTTGCTCGCTCTGCACGTGCGAGACCGAGGCGTCGGTCTGCAGACGCAGCGTCATGTCGGCGCCGATGTACCGTATATGGTTGCTGCCCGAGGTGATGGTGGGCGACTTCGCGCCCCAATCGAAACGCGGGGCCAGGCGTACCCGGATGCGGGGTGTCCCCTGCAGCAGCTGCACCCGACGCACCAGCATGGCGGGGCGGAAGAAGCGCCCGCGCGAAGCGAAGCGCGGCGCGAAGTCGGTGATCACCAGACCCTGGCCCTTGGTGTCCCACAGTTCCGTGCGCAGCACGGCGGTGTTCGGCTCGTAATGCTGGCTGCTACGGGCCAGATTGGCGATCTCGATGGCGAACGCGCCGGCGCCCTCCTCACCGCCGAGCAGGGCGTGAAACACCGGGTCTCCGTCGAAACGTGGCAGGCAGCTCCAGACCACCCGCCCGCGCGGGTCGATCAGCGCGCTGAACGTGCAGTTGCCGACCACACCCAGCGAGAGCGAGGCTTCGGCGGGCGGGGCGAATGCCGCGGTGGCCCCGGTCGCGGGCGGCGGGGTCGTGGTGGTGGTGGTTGTGCTTGTGGGGGTGTCGGTCATGGGATGGAGGAAACGGATTGATGCAGCCATTGACGCAAGGCCTGCGGGTCGGCCACGCGGTGCCGGGCGACCGAATCGCCCAGGCCCACCTTGATGCCGATGCCGCCCTGGCGTTGCACGGAGTCGAAGCCGGGTTCGTCGGTCACGTCATCGCCCGCAAACACCGGGTTTCGCCCGATGAAAGGTGGTTCGGCCATGAAGGCATCGATGGCCCGCCCTTTGCCCACCTGGGCAGACTTCGCCTCCAGAACCGCCTTTCCGCGCAGCAACTGAAGGCCCTCGACCTGCCGGATCGCGTCTTCCATGGTGCGGGTGCATTCGTCCTCGAGATGCGGTGCGAGCCGGAAATGCAAGGCCATCGAACTGCGCTTGCGTTCTACCAGCAAACCATCATGGCGCGCCGCCAGCGCCTGTGCGGCCACCAGCACTGCATCCAGGCTGGGTGTTTCGGTCGTGGAGAACTGGTTCTGGGCATTACGCCGGATGGCGCCGTGTTCGAAGGCCGTGGGCAGTTGCAGCGGGGCCAGGAACGGTTCGATGTCGGTCTGGGCACGCCCGGTCACGATGGCCAGCGCCCCGCACAGTCGATCGTGCAGCCGTTCGAGCAGCGACAACAAGTCGCTGTGCACGACGATGGCGTCGGGACGCGGCGCCAGATCAGCCAGCGTGCCGTCGAAATCCAGGAACAGGGCCGACTGTTTCGTCAACAGTGGAGGGGTCGTGCTCATGAGTGCTTACCCTAGCAGACTTTGGTGCCTGGCGCGGCCTGGCGCCATCCACGCATTGTTCACAGCGCGACCCGACGTGCAGATTGTCATGCCCCCAGTTTAGGGGACGGGGCCTGCTTGTGGTCGACATGACCAGCCGCGGCCTTTGAGGCTGGGCGGGATCGGCGGTGGGCCCGCGGATGGTTCAGCAGCCTGTCGGTGCGCCAAGGTCGCTGCCAGTCAACGAATAGTCGTAGCCGGTCGGTTTCGCCGCCGGGCCCGGCGCTACAGTGCATTCAATGCGGCACGCCGGGCGCCCGCCACAGCGACTGCTGCATTTCCAGTTCCAACGAATACACGAGGGGCCTCACCGCATGAACCACAACGTCATCATCACCTGCGCCTTGACCGGCGCCGGCGACACCGCCGGCAAGAATCCGAACGTGCCGGTCACGCCGGAGCAGATTGCGGCGTCGGCGGTGGAGGCGGCCCAGGCCGGGGCCACCGTCGTGCATTGCCATGTGCGCCATCCGCAAACCGGCAAGCCGAGCCGCGACACCGCCTTGTACCAGGAGGTGATGGAGCGCATCCGCGACTCCGGTGTCGACGTCATCGTCAACCTGACGGCCGGCATGGGTGGCGATCTGGAGATCGGTTCTGGCGAGGACCCGATGCGTTTCGGTCCCGGCACCGATCTGATCGGTCCGCTGGCGCGGCTGGTGCATGTCGAGGCCTTGCGGCCGGAGATCTGCACGCTGGACTGCGGCACGCTGAATTTCGGCGACGGCGACACGATCTACGTGTCCACGCCGGCCGCTTTGCGTGCGGGCGCCAGACGCATCACCGAACTCGGCGTCAAGGCCGAACTCGAGATCTTCGATACCGGCCACCTGTGGTTTGCCAAGCAGATGATGATGGAGGGCCTGCTCGATAACCCGCTGTTCCAGCTCTGCCTGGGCATCCCCTGGGGCGCGCCGGCCGACACGACGACGATGAAGGCGATGGTCGACAACCTGCCTGCGGGCGTGACCTGGGCCGGCTTCGGCATCGGCCGCATGCAGATGCCGATGGCGGCGCAGGCGGTGTTGCTCGGCGGCCATGTACGTGTCGGTCTGGAGGACAACCTGTGGCTGGACAAGGGAGTGCACGCGAGCAACGGCACGCTGGTCGAACGGGTGCGCCAGTTGCTGGGCAATATGGGCGCCAAGGCGATGACGCCGGCCGAAGGGCGCGTCGCAATGGGATTGAAACCCCGTGCTTGACACTTGACCAGGCCCGCGCTGGCGGGTCTTGCGACAAGTCCGCGCTGAGTCCGTTTCGTGGCGACATGAATAGCCGAGGGCCCGGCGGCGGAGAATCCGGCGTCAGGTGCAGTACCGCAACATCAACGATCTGGGAGTTTGCATGGCATATGTGACCGACATCAAGACCTTCGCCGCGCTGGGCAGCGGTGTCATTGGCAGCGGCTGGGTGGCGCGCGCACTGGCCCACGGGTTGGACGTGGTGGCCTGGGACCCGGCGCCCGGCGCCGAGGCCGCGTTGCGTGCACGCATTGCCAAATGCTGGGACGCGCTGCAGCGCAAGGGCCTGGCGGCAGGTGCGTCGCAGGACCGGTTGCGGTTTGTCGCCACCATCGAGGAATGCGTGCGGGGTGCCGACTTCATCCAGGAAAGCGCGCCGGAAGTGC